>CALVCR010000001.1 GCA_944326125.1 Candidatus Gastranaerophilales bacterium
TTCTGTCTTCTTTAAAATACCATCTTAATACAGCTGAAGTAGCTAAAAAACATAAATTCGTAGAAACCCATGAAAAAGAACTAGAACAATTAGCAGAAGAAATGTACAAACAAAAATATTCTCAAAGAGATGTACAAAAACTGGCTGAAGACACTGTAAAAAGAGTCCGAGAACAACTTCCAAAAAGCAAAGACTATGGCAAAGAAGAAATCCATATGGAATATTTAAAAGAAGCAATGAAAGATAAAGGTATCGTTACAGGAAATCTTGGAGAGAACATTGGCTCCAGCATTACTGATAAAGAAGCCGATATCATTAACCTATTAAGATCTATTACAGGTGGGCGCAGATAATATCTACCCTCTTACCCCTCTTTAATCTTCTTGGCAATTCTTTTACATTGAATATTTTTAACTTCTTCCAGAACCTTATCCACGGTAACATCCCAGGCGCCTGATGTAGGGTTCTGGAATGGTTTTATACTCTTGTACCAGGCAATATCATCGCCTTCGGTTTTAAACCATCTCCACTCAGTTATACGGTTGAATAAACCAAAGGTTTTTACCCCGAGAGCTCCTGCAAGGTTCATAACACCGTTATCGGTTGTAACCATTAAATCCATATTCATCATCGCAGCCGCGGTGTCTTCCCAGTTTTTGAATGTTTTGCCTAGGCGGATAAGTTCAGCGTCTTCAGGGATTCTATCCATCTGACGGGAAAGGTCATCTACCTGAAAACTGTATATTTCAACCTCAGGCATCTGCATAAGAGGATATAAATATTCAAGCGGAATATCACGATCTGTCTCTTTAGAAGCAGCTGTACCTTCAAATGCTATACCTATTTTAAGTTTCTCATTATCGTTAATATGAGCTTTTCTATATGCATTAACTTTTGATTTTGGAACTCTTAAATATCCGTCTGTAAAAGGAATTGTATCCGGAGCGGTTTCACAGATTATAGGCAAATCCATCATCGGAATATAGTAGTCATAATTAATGTTCGGAACATCTGATTCTTTATAAATTTCTACTCCGAGTTTTGAATCATTAAAAAGATCTATGAGCTGGTTTTGCACAACAACAGAAACTTTGGCGCAAAGTTTTTGAAGCTGTTTTACAAAACGTACAAACATTATTGAATCACCAAAACCTTGTTCAAAATGTACAAGAACATGTTTATTAGTAATATCAACTTTCATATTCCATCTTTTCTTTTTGTTATTAAAGATTGGAGGGAAAGAAACATTTTTCAAATCTTCTTTCTGGAATCTATGCTGCAGGAACTTAAAACCTTCCGCAAAACGTTTATGTTTTACAAGATAAGCACCGTATGAGTGTAAGTCAGAATGTGTCGGATTGAGATACATGAGTTTTTGATAAAACTCATCGGCTTTTTGTGTTTCATCAAATTTGCCGTAAACATAGGCAAGGTTCTTGACAACAATTCTGTTATTCGGAGCAAGTTCAAACGCTTTTGTAAGGTATTCAATCTGCTTATCTTTGTATTTGTCTTGATAACAGGTTGAATAAAGGTGCCCGAGCATATTGTATATTGAGTAATTTCTTTTATTCTTTTCAAGAGCTTTTTCGTAGTATTCAATAGCTTTGATATTATCTTTAATATCCGCGTAAGTAATATCGGCAAGATATACATAAACATCTTCTTTATCAGGAGAAATTTCCTCAAATCTCTTTAAGAATTTAATAGCTAAATCCGCATTGCCTAAAGACTTCATACAAAGTCCGATATTTTTATAAATACTTATCGGAAATCCCGAAAATTTCATAATATCACGGTAAAGCTCAATCGCTTCAGTCCATTTTTTGTCTTTTGCTTTATCAGAAGCATACTGCATAGCAAAATTCATATATTTATTTATTGCAGAATTTCTTTCCGCATCAACAAGCTGAGGAATGATATTTCTATATACCTCAAGACCTTTATCAAAATTATCGTTATTGCAATAATATTCAGCAAGTGCTAAATCCAGTGAATTTACCAGATCTTTAGAATTATCAAGCGGCACTTCTTTTCTTACTACCAGTCGTTTTGAAACTTGTACCATTTTTGCCTCTTCTTATTATCAATTGGATGTACTAATCTAGTTTAGAACAAGTTGAGCTGCGGTGTCAAATTCTCTACATCAATCTCTGTAGATGATTTCCTGCCGGAAAGATTTTTTGAAAAATCCCTCTGCATTTTATTCATTAATTCTTCCGAACGTTTTACAACACTCTTCGGCAGTCCAGCCATTTTTGCTACCTGAATACCGTAACTTTTACTTGCACCACCAGGAACAATTTTACGCAGGAACTCTATTTCGCCGTTCTCTTCACTGACTGTGATTCTAAAGTTTTTAATCTGCGGGAAGGTTTTTGTCATAACATTAAGTTCATGGTAGTGGGTTGCAAAAATACATCTTGCCTTAATATTGTTAGCTATGTATTCCGCAACTGACCAGGCGATTGCAACACCGTCATAAGTACTTGTTCCTCTGCCGATTTCATCAATCAAAATAAGACTTTTTGGCGTAGCAGAATTAAGAATATAGGAAGTTTCCGTCATTTCAACCATAAATGTTGACTGTCCGAGAGTCAGGTCATCACTTGCACCTACACGGGTAAATATTTTATCAACAATACCGATTGAAGCATAGTCTGCCGGGACAAAAGAACCAATCTGAGCCAGAATAGTAATCAGCGCATTCTGGCGCATATAAGTAGATTTTCCCGCCATATTAGGACCTGTAAGAATCATCAATTGAGGTTTAGATAAATCTGTGCAGGAAAGTTCCAGATCGTTCGGTACATAGCTTCCGAGCGGGAGTATTTTTTCGAGAACCGGATGTCTGCCGTTTTTAACAATAAAATCCTGCGAATCATTAAGTTCCGGGCAAACATAATTCTGCTCAACGGCAACAGATGCAAACGAGTAGTAAACATCAAGTTCCGCAATATTTTGAGCGACCTGTCTTATTGTAGTAACAAATTCTTTTGCATACTCTCTAAAATCGCAATAAATCTTATATTCAAGCTCATTTGCCTTAACCTGAGCGGTCAAAACCTCATCTTCGTGTTTTTTCAACTCATCCGTTATAAATCTTTCCGCACCTGTTAAAGTTTGTTTTCTTATATAATCAGGCGGAACTTTATCCAGATTGGAATTTGTAACCTCAATATAGTAACCGAAGACTTTATTATAATTAACTTTTAAAATACTTATACCGGTTTTTTCCCGCTCTTTTTGCGTAAATTTTTTAAGCCACTCTTCACCATTATTTAAAAGATCTCTCAAATAGTCTAAATTTGTATTTGCACCGTCTTTAATCACTCCGCCTTCTTTAATAAGTACGGGAGGGTCATCGTCAATAGTCTGCTCAATTAAATTCTCAAGCTGGGTAAGTTTATCTAATTCCGACTCTGCGTCTTTAAATAAATTAATCCCGATGGATTTTACCGTGTTAAACAATTCCGGAAGTACTCTTAAAGAAGATTTTAAACTAATAAAATCTCTCGGTGTTACTGAATTATTACTCAGTCTTGTTGAAAGTCTCTGGATGTCATAAATTCCCCTGAGAAGAGCTCCAATCTCGTATCTTACGGAAGAATTTTCAACAAGTGTTTTTACAATATTCTGGCGCTCTTTAATAGCGGAAATACCTTTAAGCGGCTGACAAACCCACGATTTAAGAAGTCTTGCGCCCATATTTGTAATAGTTTTATCCATCGCCCATAAAAGAGAGCCGTATTTATTTTTCTCTCTTAAGGTCTCCGTAAGCTCAAGATTTTTTCTTGCAGCCACGTCAATTGAAACAAATTCCGTAAGTTCATAGAGTTCAATCTTCTCAAACTTTGGAAAACCTTCTTTCATATTTTCCCAGATATAGGCAAGAAGTCCCGCCGCCGCTCTATAAGCAAGAGGATTGTTATTATATCCGAGAGAATCAAGGTTATTAAGTTTAAAAACACTTTTTAAATTATTCTGAGCAAAATCAGATTCAAAAACTCTGGCCGGAACTTTGCTGCAATTGTACATATTAAGAATTTCATCCGGAAGATCAACTGTTTCTTCCGGCACAATCTGGAATGGCTGCAGCTCCATTTTTTTAGCAGAAGATATAACTTCTGCCGGCTGAATCCTGGCAAGCTCCGTTCTGACTGCTTCATAAGAAAGCTCTGCCGCTTTGAATTCACCTGTTGAAATATCAGTGTATGCGAAACCCCATTTATCCTTTTCTTTAAACAAGGCACAAATATAATTATTGCTGGACTGATTCAAAAATCTGCTTTCAACAAGAGTTCCCGCGGTAATAGTTCTCACGACCCCTCTTTTCACAAGATTTTTAGTCAATTTAGGATCTTCCAGCTGCTCACAAATAGCAATTTTGTAATCCTTGTTAACAAGCTTCTCCAAATATCCCTCAACGGCCTTAACCGGAATTCCGGCAAGGGGAATCCTGCCAATACTTCCCGCATCACGCCCAGTAAGGGTTATTTCAAGTTCGCGAGAAACAACTTCTGCATCTTCAAAAAAAGTTTCATAAAAATCCCCGAGTCTGTAAAACAAAATCGAGCCGGGATTTTCTCTTTTTATCTCCAAATACTGTCTCATGACAGGGGTCGTCTCTTCCAGTATTACGTCTGCACTATTAATATGATTGATTTCCGGTTTTGTCATAGTTATAATTGTACATAATATTAGTCTCAGGTGCAAGTTATGTTTAGATTTATAAAAATAATAATTAATGCATTTATTCTTGTCCTTGCGATAATAGGATTTAATGCTATCGGCGGGCAAAAGTATGTCGAAGCAATAAAAGTAAATGTTACTAATTTTATCCAACAAAGAGCGGAAGAAAATGCAAAAAAACTGGGAAATTTTTCTAACCTGCACGAAGAATTTCAAATAGACAACACCGTAAATCTTCTGGGATACAGAGCCGTAATTGCAGAACACACTGCAACAGGACAAAAAATGTTTATTGTAGATTCAGGGAAAAAACCTCTGCTTACAAAAGATGATATTAAAGGTGAAGGTCTTGATATTAAACTGAAAGATCTTGCTAAAAAGTTTAAATATCAGGCCGTATCTTTTGAAGAACTTAAAATAACATCCAGAGGAACACTTAATGCTTACGGACAAAATGTTCCTTATGCCAAGTTTGAAGCAAAAGTAAATAAACTTCCGTTCTCGGAAGTTTCAGGAATAGTCTCCAGCATCCAGACCTCTGACGGTTCGGAAAAATTGGCTATATCCGTTAACGAAAAGAAAAAATATTCCCAGCTTATCACTGATGAATTTTTTAAAGATGTAAAAGAGAATTAAGGAAAAATTATGAAAAAGAATTTATTAACACTGCTTATTGCGGGAGCCTTCATTATAACTCCTGTATGGGCAAAAACAGATACCACATCCAAAGAGTACCTGCAGGGCAGAAAACATTTTGCGATTATGAATCCTATTGCAGAAAGTATCGCACAATCTATTATTAAAAGAAGTCTTAAAAAAGACACAGGCGCAAACTTCAAAGTAAAATTTGACGGCTATACTCTTTCAAGTATGAAACAAGGTATCTTCAAATATTTAGAAATCACAGGAAAAAACGTAGATGTTGACGGAATAAACGTTCCCTATCTTAAAGTTAAAACAGTTTCTGATTACAACTGGGTAGATTATACTCAAGATCCGGTTGTCTACAAAACGAATATGACTTTTTATTATGATATGACTCTTAATGAAGATTCCATTAACAACGCTCTCAAAACAAAAGAATATCAAAATACGCTTAAAAAAATTAATGATATAGCTTATCCTCTTTTTGAAATGAAGGGAGTAAAAGTCAGAATTCTGAATGATAAAATGTATATTATAACAGAATACAATTTCCCGATTTCACCGTCTAAAAACAATAAAACATTTATGATGGCAAGTGATTTTAAAGTCGAAAACGGAAAAATTATTGCACAGGACGTAAGTATTCATGAAGCATACGGCAACCTTTCAATAAGCAAAGTAACCAATCTGGTTAATCTTTTGAACCCTCTGGCATTCACACTTTCCGCTATGGATTCTAAAAAATGTAAAGGCAAAATAGAAAATGTTAACATTATTGATAACAAAATCCAAATTGATGGTAAAATATTTGTAAAAGGAGACAGAGCATGAATTTCTCTCAAAAACTCGGATTATTTATTCTGATTGTTATTTCCGTTGCTTATGTATATTTTTCCTTTTTCAATAAGAATTTTGAAATGCCGGATTTCAATCTGCAAAAGAATAATCAGATTATAGGTAAGTCGGAAGATGAATTTAATGCTCTGGAAACTCAACAGCCCGAAGAGAATAAATCTAAGGAAAAACCGGCTCCAAAATCCCC
>CALVCR010000002.1 GCA_944326125.1 Candidatus Gastranaerophilales bacterium
TTTCAAAATCTGAAATAACATCCTTCAGAACCTTAACTTCACTAACAGAACCCCAGGATGAAAAAACAATCTCCTCTTTAGGATGCTCTTTGGTACATCCGCTCAATAAAAATATACACACTAAAAAAATAATCAGCTTTTTCAAGATAGATCCATTACATATTCAAGATTGTCTTTGTGTACATTAACAATAAACTTATGAATACCTATTCTGACAATATATCTCAACCCGCCGTCCGGAAGGTTTTCACTCAAACGAGCCTGAATTTTTTCACTCTTTAAAACAGGATATTGTTTAATTTTAAGAAGTTTATTGCCTATAAAACCAAGAATTGTATAACCATTTTCATTTTTAGCAAGGTGACATCCTATATTCCCTACCAAATCTACAGAACTTATTACCGTATAAACTTGATCATCCAGAACGCATTGAATTTGTTTATCAGACTTCGTACGTTCATCAGCATTCTTTTGCTCTTGCTTTTTGAGCATAATCCTTGCTCTTCTTGCCAGACGCTCTTCTTTATCCTTCTCAAGTTTTTTTACAAGTTCACCGGATAAATTCTGTTTTTTAACCTCTTTAGAAGCAGATGTCTTTGGCTGCAACGGTTTAGGAGAATCCGGTTCATCAATCGCAATTTCTTCTAACAGTTTATCAGAATTATCTTCTGCATCAGAAATTTTCTCATCACTTTTTTCTTTAGCAAACTGTCTGTCTAAATCAACAAAATCATTACTGTATAGTGATTCAAAATCATCATAATCACTTTGAACTTCCGGAGCCACATCTTCTTCTTGATCAGAAATTTCAAAGTTTCCAAATTGGCTGAACTCTTTCTGAATATCTGATACACTCGGAGCATTAGAATCGTCAAAGTCATTTATAATTTCAAAACTTTCACTTCCGTCATAAAAAGGTTTAAATTGCACATTACTAATGTTTTTAAGTAACGCTTCCTCGTCGACAACAACAGGCTCCGGTTCAGGATCTTCATATTTATCAGGATTTTTCAAAACATCAGCAAGATCCGGCAGCTGGTTAGAAATTTTTAACTGATCAACCTGATAGCTTGTATCAACCAACTGTATTTCTGCCGAAGGTTTTGAAACATAAGCATCCGCATTGTTTATTTCTTTTGAAAGATCAGGAAGAGCATCATCAAGTGAAAGCTTGGTATATTCATAACCTTCACTATAGTAAACAGTAACCGGTTTAACTTCAGATTCAATCCGTCTCCCGCCTTGTTTTCTAAGCGCTTCAGATAAGTCCGGAAGCATATCCTTAACATTTAATGTTAAAATTTCAGAAGTTTTATGCGGCTTGTCTTTCTGACGTTCAATTTCAGCCTGCATCGCTTTCGCACGTTCAGGGTTTGTACGTAAATCCGTAAGAAAATCAGGATCTATTTCAACATTAATCAGTTTATTTAAAGCTTCAATATCTTCTTTGGTGAAAATTATATTTTGTGAAACAGCATAAGTAGTAACTAAATCCTCAAGAATTTCTTGTTTTGTAGGAATCTTTTTAATCGGATCCGATACCGCATATTCTTCTATATTTCTTAGGGTCGAATCGCTAATTTCAGTACTTAACAGCTGATTTACTCTGTCAGTATCATCTTCCGTAAAAGTAAGTTCATCATTATGAATAGTCTTTTCATAATACTCTTCATCATAGCCCGGAGTCTCTTCCTCCGTGTTTTCGTCTTCAAATGCATCTTCATCAAATGAAAAACCGCTTAAGAAATCCTCAAGAGCCTGATTTTCATCATCTTCCGCAGTAGTTTCCTGTTCGGGGGCAGCTTGTGAAGCAGTTTTTCCCTGATATAATTCATCCAAATCAACAACATTAATTTCTTCCTTTTCTTCATCAGCCGGAGAAATTGGTGCAGAAGAAGTATACTCGCTGTTTTTAGGCATAGAAACAGGATTTTTATACTTGGTATCCAGATTTTTGATTGCACTTTTAATTTTCTTGGTTTTTTGGGCTTCAGGCTTGTTTTTTTTATCAGCCTTTGGCTCATCAACCTCAATAACAATTTGCTCGCCAGCAATTTCTGCCAGTTTATTTTTTGCTCTTACAAAGAAATATATAGAAGCAGTCAGAACAAAAAATATTCCCAGCACAAGCAAAAATGCTTCGGTAGAATCTTTTGGTTCAGGAGGCTGTGAATCCATTTCAGAAGAGAAATCGGGGACAGAACCTGCTTGCGGAGTATTATCAGGAGACGGTGAAGATTCCACACCCGTTCTTTGCGGAACTCGTACAGGTTTTTCCGGGCGATAGTGCTCTCCGGAATTTTCTCTTTCTTCAGCCTGAGATTCCTGCTCGGAATTTTCTTCCTCAATATTCTGAGGTTCTGGCTCAACAACCGTTTCCGAAGGAGAAGGCTCTTCCTCTTTGACCGTTTGAGGTGCAGGTAATGCTTGCTGTTGAGCAGAGGCAACATACAGAGCTTTATCGGCAGTTAATACCGTATTCTCGTATGCTTTAACGGTAATTCTCGTATATCCGTTTCCGCTGTTTGTGTATGGCATAGTCCTTACGGAAACCGATTCTATATTAGATGATACATCTTTTAAATCCGGAGTAGGAGCTTCACTGTTAAATTCCGGAAGCATTATAACATAAGTGGTTCGATCTTTTTTTACAAGAGAAACATTGCCTGAATAATTTGCTTTGGTTTGAAGTGTCATATTAACGGAACCGTCTTCGTTATGTTTAAACGACAGCCCCATAAGACTGTTTTTGTAATTTTCAGCGGCAAAAGACCCTGCCACTGTGATTACGCTCGCTAAAACCAGTGCAATTGTTCTCTTCTTAAACTGCTTCATACTTATTATTTTAACATAATGTTAAAAAAGAACCTATATAATGTAAAGAAAAATCATTAATTTGTATCAGTTATAAATTAAAAATTTTTGGATATCTATTGTAAAGATTAAAGTAAAATGCTAGAATATTAAAAATTATGAAAAAGAAGAGTGTTTTAGCAATATTACCGATAAGCATCGGAGGAAGATTAACAACCAGCAGTATTATTGACGGATATCGCCAAAACGGCTGTAACGTTACGGTTTATGACGAATTGTTTGATAACAATTTAGAGACTCTTCTAAATAACAAAAAATACTCCCAAATTATCGGATACGATTTTTCCGGACTAAAAATAAAAGTGGATAACAAATTAAAAATGCCGTCCGTTAACTATTTTTCTGATGATATAAGAAGTAAGACCTCCGGCCCCGAGTGGGAAAAATACCTTCCATACCTTGAAGATGAAGATAATTATACCTTTTATTGGGATAAAGTATTAACAAGCTACGAAACATTTAAAAATATTCATTACATGCCGCATTTTGTAAACTTTGATATATACAAAGATTACGGAACACAGCCGGAATTTGATATTATGTTTGCCGGCCGGTTAGATACCGACTACAGGTTAAGTTTTTTTGAGGAACTCGTTATGAAACTTCCTCACCTGAAAGTTGCCTGGTATGCTATTGAAAAACATCACGAAGATGCCAGAAATCGTGCAAATTATCCTGAAATCATAGATCTTTGTTATCAGGGATTTATTGACAACGAAGAAGATATGGCAAAAGCAATTAACAATGCTAGAATTCTGTTTAATATGAATTCTCAGGGAATATCATCCTTAAATTACCGGACATTTCAGGCTGCTGCCTGCAAACGGCTTATGATAAGCGATTATAGAGAAGAACTGGCATTGTTTGAAGGGCATATGCCTTTCTATGAAGATTTTTCCGACCTGATTTTCAAAATTGAAAGTTACCTTGTAGACAGCGAAGCTTATAACAAAGTAGTAAATGCGTGTTATGAAATTGCTCGCAGATGTCATAATTCCAAAGATTGTACAAGATATATGCTAAGTGTTGTTAAATAAAATTTAAGTGCTACCCTTTTTATGGGGAAGGATTTTTATGTCAAAGAATATTTTTATTACAGCAACCGGCACTGATATCGGAAAAACTTATGTTTCTGCGCTAATCGTAAAAAAGATGCGCGAAGCGGGTTTAGATTGCGGATACTTTAAACCTGTTTTGAGCGGGGTTGAAGAAATCGAAGGAAAACTTACAAAAAGTGACTGCAATTACGTTGTAAAAACAGCAGGACTTCCGGTTTCGGCAGATGATTGTGTAACCTATTGGTGGAAAGAAGCTGTATCACCGCATCTGGCAGCAAAAAGAGCCGGAGAAGTTATTAATACAAATAAAATTCTTGAAGATTATAAAAAAGCCTCACAAAAATTTGACTATCTTTTAATTGAAGGCGCTGGCGGAATCACTTGCCCTCTAAGGCTTGAAAACGGAGAAAAATACCTTCTTAAAGATTTAATAAAAGATTTAGGAGTAAATATACTTATTGTAGCGGACGGAGGTCTGGGAACCATTAATTCTATAGTCCTAACCGTTGAGTATGCAAAAGCTAACGGGATAAATATTGAAGGAATTATTTTAAACAACTACGAACCTGAAAACTTTATGCATCAAGATAATCTAAAGCAAGTAGAATATCTTACAGGTGTTAAGGTTGTCGCAACAGTGGGAAAAGAGCAAAAAGATATTTTGCTTTTAGAAAAAGTTTTTTCATAAGATTAGAAAGGTAAAACTATGGACTGGCAGAAAGAAGATTTAAAATATATATGGCACCCTTGCTCACAAATGAAGGATTATGAAACACTTCCTCCCATTGTTATAGAAAGAGGAGAAGGAATTAATCTTTATGATATTAACGGAAAGTGCTATAAGGATGTTATAAGTTCATGGTGGTGTAACCTCCTCGGACACTGTAACCCGAGAATCAGCAGAGCGGTAAAAAAACAGCTCGATACACTGGAACATGTTATTTTTGCTAATTTTTCACACAAACCCGCAATAACTCTCTGTCAAGAACTTATGAAAGTCTTACCGGAAGGTTTGTGTAAATTTAACTTTGCAGACAACGGATCTTCAGCCATAGAAATGTCTTTAAAAATGAGTTTTCAGTACCATTACCAGACCGGAAATCCCCAGAAAAAAAGATTTATGGCACTCTCTGATGCATATCACGGAGAAACACTGGGAGCACTTGCCGTAGGCGGAGTTGATTTATACTCAGAACTCTACAAACCGCTCCTTTTAGATGTAATAAGAATTGACGGTCCGGATTGTTTCCGCTGCCCGTACGGGAAGCATTGTGCAGGGCACTCCGAAGAAATTGACACCTCACCCCAGCCCTCTCCTGTAAGGAGAGGGGAGCTCTCATCCGCTCAGCCACTCAGTCACTCAGTCTCCGATTCACGACTCGCGGCTCACAGTTCACGAAGTATTGACACTCAAGAAGAGGGAACCTTCTGTGCTTGCGAATGCTTCAAAAAAGCTGAAGAAGCTTTTGCAAAACATGCAGACGAAACAGCTGCAATAATAGTAGAGCCGCTGCTTCAAGGCTCTGCGGGAATGAAAGTTTATCCGCCTTTGTATTTGAAAAAATTAAGAGAACTCTGCGATAAATACAACGTTCACTTAATAGCTGACGAAATTGCAACAGGATACGGCAGAACAGGCAAAATGTTTGCGTTCGACCATGCCGGAGTAAGCCCTGATATTATGTGTCTTTCCAAAGGTTTAACCGGAGGTTACATGCCGATGGCAATAGCCATAACAACCCAAAAGATTTATGACGCATTCTATGACGACTATCTTAAGGGGAAAGCCTTTATGCACTCCCACACTTATTCAGGAAACCCTCTTGCCTGCTCGGCTGCAATAGAAGTTTTAAAAATCTTGAAAGATGAAAATGTTATAGAAAAAGCCAACAAAAGGGCAGTTTATTTCAATAAAATTATTAAAGAAAAGTTCCTCCCGCTTGAAAATGTCGGAGAAGTCCGCTCTATCGGTTTAATTAATGCAATTGAACTTGTTAAGGAGAAGAATACAAAAAAACCTTTAGATTACACGAAAAGAACCGGATACCAGATATACAAAAAAGCGCTTGAAAAAGGTGTGCTCTTAAGACCTCTAGGGGATGTAATCTACTTTAATCCTCCGCTCATTATAGAAGAGGATGATATGGATCTTGTCACTGATATTGCATTAGAATGCACTAAGAAAGTTTTGATTTAAGAATTCTTGCTGCGGAGAGAAGAATATCCACACTGGTAGAAAAAGGGGGAGCATAAGTTAAATCCACATCAAGAAGTTCCTCAACAGTCATACCGTCAACAAGCCCGACTGATACCGTATTAACCCTCTTATCAGCGTCGCCGCAGCCTATTGCTTGTGCCCCGAGAACTTTATGCGAACGCCTGTCAGCTATGAGTTTAATGGTAACATTTTGAACTTCCGGCATATAACCGGCTCTGTCTTTTTTGGTTAGCACAACAGAAACAGTATCGTACCCCAGTTTCTGTGCCATTTTTTCCGAAAGTCCTGTCATTGAAATATTTAAGTCAACAAATCGGGTTACAGTTGAACCTAATACCCCTTCAAAATCTTCACTGCCTCCGCAAAGATTAACAGCAGCAACTCTTCCTTCTTTGTTTGCAGTAGAACCCAGCGGTATCCAGACTGGGGTGTGTGATATTATATTAACTTTTTCAGCACAATCACCGCAAGCGTATATATCCGGAATATTAGTTTCCATCCTGCTGTTTACTTTTATTGCGCCTGTAATCCCAAGATTAATTCCCGCATCGGAAGCAATATCCACAACAGGTCTTACACCGGCTGCCAGAACTACCATTTCGGTTTCAAAACCGGAACCTTTTGCAGTCAAAACTCCGCTCACTTTATCTTCCCCGATAAACTCACTTACAACATCATCCGTTATAATTTTTACCTGATTATTGGAATTTTCCAATATATAACTTTGAATAAGAGATGAGATATCTTCATCAAAAACAGAAAGAATGAACGGAGCACGTTCAATCAATGTAACATTTTTACCGTTTTTTACAAATGCTTCAACAAGTTCTATACCAATATACCCGCCGCCAATAACTGTTATATTATTAACTTTTTGCATCGTAGATTTAATTGCAATTCCATCATGCAAATTTTTCAATGTATAAATATTTTTTAAATTATCCTTCGGAAGTTCCGGCAGATACGGAATTGAACCTGTCGCAATAACAAGCTTGTCATAGTTTACGAAAAAGAGTTCATCCGTCTCCAAATTCTTTACCATAATTTTTTTATCAACAGGAAGAATTTTTGTTACCTTATGAAGGGTATGAATACTAATTCCGCTCCTTTCAAACTCTTCTTTTGAACGGACAATAAGTTTCTGCCAGTCTTCAAAATTGCCTTCAATATAATAAGGAAGTCCGCAAGCTGAATAAGAAACATGCGTATCCTGTGTATAAATATGTATCTCAGAATCCGGCAAGATTCTTTTTGATTTTGCCGCAGCTTTTGCACCCGCCGCAACTCCGCCTATAATAACTATCTTCATACCGGAATTGTCAGTTAATTTATCAGGGTTTGCAATTAGACACCGGGAGATTATTTGCTCACCAGTAATGTAATATCATTGAATACAATAAATATCATTAAAATTATTAATAAAGAGAAGAAGACTGATGAAATTCTTTCAATAATTTTTTCATCAAGCGGTTTCCCCATTATTTTCTCTACAATAAGGAAAATCAAATGTCCTCCATCCAATGCAGGTATAGGAAGAATATTCAATATTGCAAGGTTCATGGATATCAGCGCCGCAAGCAGAATTCCTGAAGATTTTCCGGCTTTTTCTATCATATCACCGCCGATTTTAGTAATCGCCACAACCCCATGCATTTCTTTAAGCGGAATATTTCCGGTGAATAACTGGCCGAGAGAATACATCATCATATATGTATTGTCCCAGAGATACTTGCTTCCGCCTTTAATAATCTTCACCGGAGTATTGGTTTTAATCATGGTCTGTTTGGCAGCAAGTCCTATTCCTATTAAACCTTTTTCATCCGGGTAAATAGGATTAAGTTTAACAACTTTTCCTTCTCGCAAAACATTAATGTTTATAGGATGAACCCCATCTGAAAGAACTTGAGCTATCTCGTACATCGTATACTTGCCGTCAGAAGTGTAAACAGATTTACCCTCAATTTCTTTTTTCAGACTTTTAAGTTCAGGATTAAGCTTTATTCCTTCATTTTTAAAATATTTTGCCCCTTTTGCAGCATACTTATCCATAGTTATAACATCCCTGGAGGGCTCCCGCGGAATTCTTATTGACAAATCTGCCGGAATAATTTCATCTTTTTCAAGCCCCGGATTAAGAGCTTTTAATTTTTCATAGTTTTTATCAATAGTTTCCTGAGACATTATACCGTTATCTTTAGCACTATTTTTAACAATGGTTACAAAAGAATAAACATTTTTTATATCACAGCCGTTAGCGGATAAAATCCTGTCTCCGGTCTGTAAACCTGAGTCCCATACACTCGCATCCTTTGGCGCGCTTATTCCGGCCGCATAAATCTCATAGTTTCCGGAAGGAAGCTGTTTTGTCCATGCTGCCACAAAAAATACGAGAGCAAATGCACAAATTACATTAGCAATTACACCCGCAGAAACAACCACGGCTCTTTGCCAGACGGGTTTATTAATAAACCTGTCTTCGGAATCCATCGGTAAATCACAATCTTTATCATCATCCGGAAAAGAAACATAACCGCCAAGTAAAAATGCATGGACTAAAATTTCTACATCCCCGCACTTTGTCCTGAAAAGAGTCGGTCCCACAGGAAGTCCGAATCCGAATTTTTCTACCTTTATCCCGAATGCTCTTGCAGCAAGAAAATGCCCTGCTTCGTGAACAAGAATTAATAAACTCAGTAAAAGTATCATTATAATTATTGACATTATCTTCTCTCCCGATTTGTGCTGTGTTAATTTTAACATAAAAGAATCCATGTTATAATAGTTGAGCATTAGGAAATTAAGAAGGTAAAAAATGACAACAGCTATATATCCGGGAAGTTTTGACCCTATAACAAACGGACATCTTGATATTTTAAAAAGCGGCTCAGAAATCTTTGATAAAGTTATTATTGCAGTATCTTATAATATTGAGAAAAAAGGATTTCTTTCCGTAGAAAAACGTGTTGAACTTATTAAAGAGAGCGTAAAAGATTTAAAAAATGTTGAGGTCGATTCTTTTGAAGGTCTCACGGTAGACTACGCAAAAAAACGAGGAACTCATGTTCTTCTTAGAGGACTTAGAACATCTTCCGATTTTGAATACGAACTTCAGTTATCTCAGACAAATAACTATCTTTCCAAAGATATTAAAACCGTTTTTCTTATTACAAAACCGGAATATAACTTTATATCTTCATCTATGGTAAAAGAAATTATGAAGAATAACGGTGATTTTAAACAATTCGTTCCGGATCCTGTTTACAAATATCTATCTAATTGTGATATTTAGTTAAAATCACTTTTATCATATTAACAAACTGAGTTTGATCAAATGTATCTTTTTGCAGATAGCCTTCAATATTAAATTGTTTTAGTTTCTTAGAAGCAGCTTCTTTTTCTAATGAACTCATTACAATTATCGGAATATCCATGTACATTTCATCATTTTTCAATCTCTCAATAAACTCATAGCCGTCAATTTTAGGCATTGTGATATCTGTTATAATCAAGTCATAATGATTCATTTTAAGTTTTACAAGAGCCTCTGTCGCATCAAGCACAGCATCAACTGTATACCCGATATTTAAAAGAATATTTTTAATCATAGTTCTTGTAGTTACCGAATCATCTACAACAAGAATCTTTTTATATGAAAGAATATCTGTTGAAAGAAGCTTAGGATTATTACTAGTACTAAGTGTTTTATTAAAATCATGATGCAGAATATCCTGCATATTCAAAATAAGACACAATTCTCCGGAAGCAAGATTAGTAATTCCGGAAATATTTTTAACTTTATACAATGGCGGAGATAATTTCTTCTGTAAGATATCCTGATCACCCAAAAGTCTGTCAACAACAAGTCCGACAGTCTTTTCATCCGCTTCAATAATAAGAATGGTCTCTTTATCTCCTCTCGGCAGAGGCTTCAAGCCCAGAATGTCCGCAAGATAATAAAGCGGAATAATTTTATTATTGTATAAAATTGAACGAACCCCATTATTGGTTTTAATCTCGCTTTGACGTTTAAGAATAAACGTGGTAATCATTTGAATAGGAATCGCAAATGTCTGCTCCGAGATTTTAACCAAAAATACTCTTAATGTAGTTAAAGTAACCGGAATTTCAATATGTACACAGCTGCCTTTTCCAAATTCAGAAATAACTTTCACTTTACCGTTAAGCTGAGAGATTTTTGTTTTAACTACATCCAAACCGATACCGCGGCCGGAAATACTTGTAATAGAATCCCCGGTCGTAAATCCCGGCCAGAAGATTATATTCATAATGGCTTCATCAGTCATTGACTCTATATCTTCCTGAGTTAAAAACCCTCTGGATACAGCTCTGTCTTTAATTTTTTCCAGATTAAAACCTTGTCCGTCATCAACAACTTCAATTATAACTTTATTATCATCCTGTTTAGCTGACAGAAGAATTCTTCCCACAGGATCTTTACCGGCAAGAATTCTCTCTTCTTTTGATTCTATACCGTGGTCAATTGCATTTCTCAGAATATGAATAAGCGGTGTTTTAATTTCTTCAATAATCTTTTTATCCGCACATGTGTCTTTACCTTCTATTACAAAATCAATATCCTTGCCCTTTTCTGTTGCAATATCCCTTACCATTCTGGAGAAAGAATTAAACACCGTAGATATAGGAAGAACTCTGATATTTTTTACCATTGATTCCATTTCATCAATAATAAGCCTCATTTTCATATCGTCTTCTTTATAGGCCCTGTATAATGAATTTAAATCATAAATAGTTCTTGATACATTCTGTGTAATATCAGAAAGAAGCGAAAAAACCTGCTTAACAAAAGCACCGGTATATTGATCAGGATTTCCGCCCTGCAAATATTTTCTGTTATAGTATCTTAAATAGTTAGAAGTCTTTAACAAATCTTTCTGGCAGTTTTCATTAGCATTTTTTATAGCATCTATTTTATCCAGATTTTTTTCGGTTTTGATTTTTGTAATAATAAGTTCGCCAAGCTGATTTACAAGTAAATCGAGTTTTTGGGCGTTAACGTGAAGAGTTTTAATCTCTGTTGAAGAACCGCCTTTGCCGGAAACGGAAGTTTGAGTTGTAAGATTCTTTATCTCGCTGACACCGGAATCTTTTTTAAAGTTTAGTTCCAGGAGCTGCTTCATAATCTCAAGCTGCTGAACAATTAAATCACCGTCAATACTTTCATCAGGAGATGCACAGTACTCAAGCCCGCTGCGAAGCGTTTGTGTCATTTGTTCTTCCAGCTGAACGGAATTTTCCTGAATAAAATCCAGAATATCAATAATCATATTGATTATTTCAAGAATTCCGTTATCATAGACACTGTCTTTTAAGGCTAAAATGTCATCTTTAATTTCCTGAGCATAAACACTGCTCCCCTGAAGCATCGGAATTTTTTCCGCAATATCAAAGAATGTGGAACCGGAAGACTCTGTATCGATACAGGAAGTATTAAACTTGGCCGCAGCCGAACTCAGTTCATTTCTTAACTCAAGAATTTCACTTATTGTAAAAGTATTTGTGGCATTCATTACAAAATCGAGTTTTGCAAGAACGTTTTCCAGAGAAGTTTTAACCTCATAAAGATTAGAATCTTTAATAAAATCATAAATTTTACCGACTTCTTCTCGAAGAATTACAATTTCCTGAGATTCTTCTTCCGGCACGATTCCATCAATGATTTCAAAACAGTTATTAAAAGTATGATTTATTACTTCCTGATTAGCCTGAAGTTCAGAATTGGCAGCAGGTTCTTCTTGAATAACGGAATTAATCGGTTGACTGAAATCTTCATTTAATTCGACATCAACAATATACTCCAGACTTGAAAGAGTGGGAGTAAATTCATCCCCTATTATTTCTCTTTTGTTAACAATTGATTCTTTTAAATATTTTGAAACCAATTCAAGGGACTTAGTTATTAGAATGAATTTTTCTTTATCCAAAAACACATTTCTGGTATTAACAGCATCAAAAATATCTTCAATCTTATGAATAATAAGCTGGATATTATTAAATCCAACCATTCTGATTGCACCTTTTATACTATGCAAATCTCTGTATAAGGCCGCACTTAACTCTTTGTTAGAAGGATCTTTTTCAAAAGCTTCAAGATTTTCAAAAATCCGCTCCAAAATCTCTTCCGACTCTGACTGGAAGATTGTGAGTAAATCCGTTATATTGTTATCATTATCTTCAAAGCTCAATTAAGCTATCCTTCTGTTGCTGAGATTTTGATATCATTTGACAGGCTATTTAATTTTGCCAGTTTTTCTGAATTCGCATTTAGCGTTTGTACAAGATTTTCAGAAATAGTTTTGCTTTCTTCATAAATCACATTAAGCCGTTCAATAATATCATTTTGCTTTTCTGCATTTTGGTTCAAGATTTCAAGAGATTCAAGCACGTCTCCAATAAGATTCATAAGTGTTTCTGAATTTGAAGAGACAAAATTGATATCTTTTACAACATTTTCAATCTCTTTAGAACCTTCTTCGGTTGCCATTACGGTTGAATTAGTTGTGTATTGTATATTACTTGTAAGAGAAGTTATCTTTGTAATAGCCTGTTTGGATTCATCGGCAAGCTTTCTGATTTCACCTGCAACAACAGCAAAACCTTTACCGTGCTCCCCTGCTCTTGCAGCTTCAACAGCAGCGTTAAGAGCAAGCATATTTGTTTGTTCTGCAATATCGTCAACAACGCTGATTGTACTTCCGATTTGCTGGGTATGTTCGGAAAGTTCAAGAATTAATTCAGCTATCATTTGAATTTTTTGTCTCAAAACAAGCATTTTATCCGCATTTGCAGAAATAGCTTCGTGTTCTTTTTGTGAAAAAGTGATTGATTGTCCAACCTGTTTTTCAGTATTTTTAGATGTTACAAGCACTTCATCAGAAAGTGTTTTTAATTTATCAACCAAACTAAAGGTATTTTTAGCGTTAGAACACAGATTTTCAAGCGTTCTTTTTTGGTCATTCAAAGTATTCATTATTTCTAATGTCGTTTCAGACAATGTTTCCGACTGCATAGTCAAAGACTTTTTAATGGCACGGGCAATCCACTGTTTGGTAAAAAAGTGTGCCGGCAAAAATACAACTACCAAAAAGGCAAAGTAAGTCAAAAAACTGTACACCGGTATATTATTTCTGAATGCAAAAATAATAAATACAATACATATTAAGCCAAATACTGTTATATCAATGCCGCATTTTATATTAAATCTTTGTTTCAGATTAATTTTCAAATCGTTATCCACTTCTTCTCTCCTATAGTTTTTTTTAGTGATTTATTATATAATCATTTTATAATAAAACTGATAAAATTGGAATATATGAATATATGGCAACTAAGATTTTACTGGTAGAAGACAGCGATACCCAGCTTAGGTTTTTAAAAGAAGGGCTTTTGCAAAACGGTTTTGAAGTAGAAACCGCAACAAACGGTGCAGAAGCTTATAAAAAAGTATATTCTTTCCTGCCTGATATAATTGTGTCAGACATTATGATGCCTGTTATTGACGGTTATCAGCTGTGCAGAATGATTAAGAACGTTGAGGAAACAAAAAAAATCCCTATTATTCTGCTTACGGTTCTTGACAAAAAGATAGACGGATTCTGGGGCAAAAAAGCAGGCGCACAACTATTTTTATCAAAGTCTATTGACTTAAAAGAACTTGTTTCTAATATAAATTCAACAGTACGCCGCTATCCTTTGACTGAAGAATACAAGCAGGCTATAGCAGCAAAAGCTGACACCGAAAACTCTGCTCAATTAAGATTGAACTCTGTTTTAAACGATTTGTTAATGAAATCTGTATTTTCAAATGAATTTAGAAATTTGAGCGACTTTTTAAACTACGAGAGAATTCTGGTTGAAAAACTGTTTTCTCTGCTCAGTTCATTTGTTGAATACCATGTTGCAGGAATATATTTTGCCTCACCGGATGATTTTGCGGAAAACATTCTTTATGTAGATACCCTCGGCAGAAATTTATCTAAAAATTTATTATCTGATATCAGCTACGACTTTTTCAGAAAAATGGAAGAACATAAGGATATCAAAAATTCCAAGTTTGAAGTTGTAAGAATGCTTCTCGGAAAAGAACTCGATTATCAATTTGGCGACCTAACCTCAAAAATTATTATACCTATGATTTTTGATAAAAAGCTGATAGGCGGAATCTGTTTCTATACAAGACAAGACATTGATTATTCTTCATTTAGATTTTTCGATATTATGATAAGCGAGCTTCTGGCTATATTCAAAATGAAATATCAATATACCGAAAAAGAATTCATGTCGGTTCTTGACGGTTTAACAGGATTATATAACAGACGCCAGTTTGAAATTAGTTTGGAACAGGAATGCAACCGTACAAAACGCCATCCGTCAGACTTCTCGCTGGCTATTCTGGATATTGATTTCTTCAAAAAGGTTAACGACACATACGGCCACCAGTACGGCGATTATGTACTAAAAACGGTAGCTGATTTAATGAAACAATCATTCAGAAAAACCGACCTTCTTTATCGCTACGGCGGAGAAGAATTGGTTATGATTATGCCGGAAACTAACATTGAAGGGGCTATTATACCGGTTCAAAGACTCAGAAGAATGGTTGAAGATTACGATTTTGACTATAACGGAGTTAAAGCAAAAGTAACAGTAAGTATTGGTCTGACAATGAATTACCAGAATTTAAATACGTCGGCTGATATATTAAAATCCGCAGATGAAGCTTTATACAAAGCTAAGGAAGGCGGAAGAAACAGGGTAATTTTATATGAACAGCAATTATCTTGAACAGAAAAAAAATTCACATCTTTGCTTTTTAATCGGCGGGAACAAGTATGCGGTTAATACCGGTAATGTTCTCGAGATTATGAAACTTCCTGCGCTCGATTACCCGCAAAAACTTGCAAATAATATTGTAGGACTTTTAAAATACAATAATTTTGTTATAAATGTTGTAGATATTCGTTTTTATTTAAACATGGAAGTTCCTCCGTACAGTGCAAACAATGAACTGTTAATTGTCAAGACAGATGAAGTTATCTTTGGAATTATTACCGATAAAATACTTGGTATTTCATCATTTGACAGCACAAGCGTTGACCCGATTCCTTTTGTAGACAATAAAATGGTCGTAGAATCGCTGTACAAACAAGAAAACGAAACGATTTTCATTGTAAACATATATGCATTAGAAAATCTTCTGAAACAACATGATTTGCAATATACCGAGGTTGATATTCCTTCACTTTTCCCTAAAGATGAAGCTTCTAAAATGACTATGAAGCTTAGAACCCAGGCAATTGCGGAGAAGTCGGCGCTAAGACTTGTTCCCAGCGAACTACACGCCAAGAACAAGTATATTTCGTTTAATCTTAATGATGATTATTATTGTATTTCACTGGATTACGTAAAAGAAGTTTTAAAAGATACGTCCATCACAAATGTTCCGGGGACTCCAAATTTTGTTGAAGGGATTATGAATTTGAGAGGAGACTATATCACCGTTTTAAACCTCAAAAAATTTCTTGAAATTCAAGATGATGCCAAAAACGATAAACACCCTGTTATCATTATTAAATGTAACGAACTTAAATTAGCGCTGCTAATTGATAAAATTAATGAATTATTTGAATTTCAGGAAAGTGAAGCAAATGAGATTACAGATAGTTATTACGCCGGAGAATTTATTTATAACAGAACCTTATACACTGTTTTGAATATAGACAAAATAACTTCTGATAAAAGAATTATTGTAACAGAGATGTAGTATCTCTATACAGGTTGACGAGCGGAGATGTCTTATTTTACAATTGAATAACAAATTTGCGCTTGTAGCTCAGTGCCATGCGGCGAGCAATGGGCAAGCCGAGCGGGGTACCCGCGAGGTGGAGTCGAGTCAACAGCGCCGCGTTGCGGGAGCAATGCGGGCAGGTTGACGAGCGGAGCCGTCTTAATCTACAATTAAATAACAAATTTGCGCTTGTAGCTCAGTAGGATAGAGCGGAGGTTTCCTAAACCTTGTCTGCCGTGGGTTCGACTCCCTCCAGGCGCACCATTAAAAAAGACCGGATATCCGGTCTTTTTTAATGGTTGTCTTCTGATTGCAAGAATAGAAGCCACACAAAGCACAGCTTTGTCCGTGGGTTTGAGCGCGAGGCGGCAGAGAGCGTAGGTTCTTTGCGCAGCAAAGAACGAAGACTCGTTTAACGCCGCCGAGCAAGACACTCCCTCCAGGCGCATTTTTATTTTCTTTATCTTTCAATTGGGAGTCGAACCGCATTCTTGTTCCACAAGAAAGGGGTTCTTACCTCTCAGCAAACGTGACATTTAGTCACCTTTGCTTCGGCAGAGTCTCCAGGCGCACCATTAAAAAAGACCGGATATCCGGTCTTTTTTAATGGAAGAGCAAATTTTTTTATTACGAGGTTTCCAGTTAATATGAACACTCAACCTGTTTCAATAACTACATTTAAAGGATATGATGCGCGAGTTCTTAAGGGTTTCTTTATGAACACAAATTGCTGCAATATTGCAAAAGAAATGCAAGCCATAGGGCAAAAGGAAGGATTTAAGATATTTTCTATTCATTCCGGACAAGGACATGCCAGATGTTTAGAAAAGCTGCCAGAATACAGGAGTGATTCCAATGATGCATGGGCACAAGACTCATGGACATTTTTGAAAGACAAACTTTTAGCTTATGAATTCTCTTCACACAGCAATGCCGTAAAAAAATTTTTTAAACTTAAATATGACGTCATTCAAAAAAATGAACGGAATATTCCATTTGTTCAAGACATAGCTAGAAAATTATATGTTCTTCATAAACAAATACAGGGAAACAACTTTGATACAAATTATAACCCGCTTGAACGAGTCACATTAATGCAAGAATATAATAATACCAAGGATACTTACAAGACTTTTATGGATTCGACCCATATTCCGGGCGGAAACATTTTTATTACTCGGGATCGACTCCTCATAGGAGAAAATGAGCTAAAAAAATTCACCCAGGACGAACTAAAATCCATGTTCAATACAAACAAAATAACCGTATTGCCTCAGATGGATTTTCATTTAGACTTATTTATTCGTCCGCTTGATAAAAAAAGAATTCTTCTTACTGATGACAACCTTTCGCTTCAAACTGTACGAGAAGGGTACAGAAAACTTTGCGGATACCTGCTATCGCAGCCGGAAGAAGTAAGGCTCAAATATATGGAACCCGTATGTAAGATGGCATCTATACATGATAATTTTATGAAAGTAATAGAAAACAATAAATTTGCAAAAACAGAAGATGTTGAACAAATACTTAAAAATAACGGATTTGAAGTAATAAAAGTTCCGGGAAGAATGTACAGTATCTGTGTAGATACGCTGGGCAAAAAAAGACTGAAACATTACTGCAATTACATTAATGCAAATGCATTAATAAATAAAGACGGAGATTTAGTCTATATAACCAATAAATCTAATATTGATAACATGATGGGACTAACGCCGGAACTTTCAGAAAAAATAGGGTTTAGTTTTGAAAACACTTTTATAGAATCTATTTCACCTTATATAAAAAAAGATAAGATATATTTTATAACAGGTGATAATAACTTTATTGCATCGGAAATGCTGCCGGAGTTTCAGGGCGGAATCCATTGTACATGTGCAGAAATACCGGAGGACTTGGGATGAGCCGGATTCAAAAAGCAGGAATTGATAACAATCAAACAATCAGCAGAAAACAAATCCTGACACCGCGAAATACCGGCTGGGCTGCAGCTGCCGGTATGACAATTTGTACAGTCAGAGCTATTACAAATAAAAAACCAATCACAAAAACTCACAAAACTATCGGATGGATTACCGCAGGATTAACCCTTCTTCATATAATACTTGTTGAGACAAGACACCTCAAACACAAGAATAACAGGTAAATGTAACAAATTTTTATCCGGTCATTACATTTTTTTATCTTTGTCATATAATAATTTCTGAGGTGAGATATGTTTAACGAAATTAAAACTCATGAAATTACTGTTGACATTGTTATTTTAACCATCAGAAATAATGCCCTCCAGGTTCTTCTTGTTAAACGTAATAACGAACCTTTTAAAGATAAATGGGCAATACCCGGCGGTTATGTAAGAATGTCTGAAAATCTTGACGAAGCTGCAATCAGAGTACTCAAAGAAAAAACAAATGTTGATAACATTTATCTTGAACAGCTTTATACATTTGGTGACCCGTTGAGGCACCCTGTATCAAGAGTAATAACCTGTGCATATTTTGCCCTGATAAGAGATGAAGATATTGAAGTAGCTTCGACTCCAGACATTGGCTGGCACAAGGTTTCCGACCTTCCGCCTCTTGCGTTTGACCACGCGGAAATTATTCAATATTCACTTAAAAGAACTCGTGAAAGATTGGAAATGTGTCCGGTTGCTTATCAGCTTCTCAATGAAAAATTTACTCTTACGGAAATGCAAAGAGCTTACGAAATTATTATGGAAAAGAAACTTGATAAACGTAATTTCCGTAAAAAAGTTATCACAACAGAAGGCTTAAGAGAATTAAACGAGTTTTCAAAATCCACCTCAAAACGCCCGGCAAGGCTATATACTTTTGACAGTATAAAATTAAACTCAAAAAGAGCCCATTTTATTAAAAAAGGAGATTAATTTTGCTTACACTAGTTTGGACTATCCAGGTCATCTCATCATTATTATTAATAGTTTTAATCCTTATGCACTCACCTAAAGGCGACGGAATCGCAGGAATAGGTAATGCTGCACAAATGTTTTCTTCTCAGAAAAGTGCGGAAAAGGGTTTGAATAAACTTACCGCTATTGTTGCCGCAGTTTTTATTGTATGCGTATTTCTTTTAGGATTCGGCATTGTTAAATAATTTATGAATAAAATTTTTTCAAGAAACATTTTGTATTGGGGAGAAGAAGCCCAAAATAAGCTTCTTAACTCTCATGTTACAGTGTTCGGGCTGGGCGGAGTCGGCGGATATTGCGCGGAAGCCCTTGCCAGAAGCGGTGTCGGAAAGCTGACCCTTATAGATTTTGATACTGTATCAGAATCAAATATTAACCGGCAGATTATAGCTCTTAAATCAACCGTTGAGGAAAGTAAAACATCTCTTTTTGAAAAAAGGCTTAAAGATATTAATCCGGATATAGAACTTTATCTTATTAATGATTTTTATTCGGAAAATTTCGATTTTGAAGGAGTTGATTTTGTCTCAGATGCAATAGATACAATGAGATCCAAAATTAACCTCCTTGTAAAATGTTATGAAAACAAAATCCCCGTAATATCTTCAATGGGTGCAGGAAACAGAATTGCCCCCGAAAAACTCTATATTTCAGATATTTCAGAAATCCATGATAAAAAAGCCCCGTTTGTCTCAAATATTATTTACCAGCTTAAAAAAAGAGGAATTGAATCCGGAATAACTGTTATAGCAAGTGACGAAAAGCCTTTTGTTCAAGAAAAATTATCAGAATTTGAACAAATAAAAACAAAATCCGGAGAAGAAATAGAGTTTAATAAAATAATCCCTTCGTCCACCCCGTTTGTAGCTCCTGCTGCCGGTTTAATAATGGCAAGTTATATAGTAAGGAATCTTATTAAATAAAAAATTTTTCCATGATAAAATAATAAAAAGATCGATAAAAAAGAAAGGGGTTAATTAAATGGAAAAATTAGCAGACATCGGCGTATTTGGCGGTTCAGGATTTTATAAATTCTTAGATAATATTAAAGAAGTAAAGGTCGAAACACCTTACGGAATGCCTTCTGACAGTTTGTTTATAGGCGAAGTCGGCTCTCATAAGGTAGCTTTTATGCCGCGTCACGGAAGAAGCCATACAATTCTTCCGCATTTAATTAACTACCGTGCAAACGTTTGGGCAATGAAAGAAGTCGGTTGTAAAAGAGTAATTTCACCTTGCGCAGCAGGCAGCCTGCAAAAACATGTTGCACCGGGCGATTTTGTTATTTGTGATCAGTTTGTTGATTGGACAGACGGCAGAAAAACAACTTTCTTTGAAGGCCCTATCGTAACCCACCCGTCTGCAGCAGAAACTTATTGTCCGGAACTAAGAAAACTTGCTATTGATACGGCAAAAGAACTTGGTATCAAGGTTCACGAATCAGGTACTGTTATTGTAATTAACGGTCCAAGATTCTCAACCAAAGCTGAATCTAAATTCTTTACTAATCAAGGATGGGAAGTTATCAATATGACAGCATTCCCGGAAGCTTACCTTGTTAAAGAAATGGATATGTGTCCGCTCAATATTTCATTAATTACCGATTATGACGCAGGTCTTGTCGGAGACGTTCCTCCTGTATCACACCACGAAGTTATTCAGGTATTTGATAAAAACCTCGATAACCTGAAAAAACTTCTCTTTACGATGATTGAACGTATTCCTGCAGAAAATAATAATTGCGAATGCTCAAAAACAAGAGCTAAGTCTCAGGGTTAGAAGGATAAAAGCCAAAGGAAACAATAATGGATACAGATATTTCACTTTCTAGAGCGGTTAGCTTATTATTCTATTTTTATTACCTTTTGATAATTATAAGAATCTTTTTAACCTGGATTCCGAATATTGACTGGGACCAGCAGCCATACAGATGGACTCGTTCGGTAACAGATCCGTTTTTAAATATATTCAGAGGAATAATTCCGCCTATTGGAGGCGTACTTGATATATCACCTATTCTGGCAATTATTTTGCTTCAAATACTGCAGGGAATTATTGTAGGGTTCTTATCAGGTATAGGATTATGATTGATTTAAGTCGGTTAAACAAGGCTCTTTTATTAACTCAGGAAGGCAAAATCAGCGAGGCTGAAGAAATTTATCAGGAACTCTTAGCAAAAGATAGTGATAATTATCTTTTGTTGTCTTCCGTCGGACTTTTTTATGTCAGCTTGAGAAATTTTGAAAAAGCAGAAGAATACCTGAAAAAATCGTGCGAAATTAAAGAAACATTAGGAAGTGTTTCTGCTCTTGGTTTTTGCGAATTTGAAAAAAGAGATTTTGAAAAAGCTGCCCAAACGCTTGAACACGCCTTAAGTCTCGGTGAAAACAAAGATATCTACAACAAAATTGTTTTAAGTCTTTTTCAGATAAAAAGCTATAAAAAAGCAGTTGAATACGCAGAAAAAATGTTTGAACTTTACCCTGATGATCCGGACTCTACCGCAAATATGGTAAAAGCTCTTACTCAATCAGGAAAGTTAATGGAAGCGGAAAAAATGTGCGTGGAATATTTAAAGAAACATCCGGACAAATCATCACTCTGGTTTCATTTAGGTTTTTTAAAAGAACTTATTTATTCGGATGACAGACAGGCCCTAGAATGCTACAAGGCAGCCGCAGAGCTTGGAAATAATGAGGCTTTTTACAATATTGCGGTTAGTTACCAAAAAACGGGCGACTTTGAAACAGCCGAAGAATATTATCACAAAATGCTTGAAATATACCCGAATGATATTGATACCATGACTTCTTTAGGGATGTGCCTTTTGAGCCAAAAAAGATTTAAGGAAGGATATGAGTACTTTTTCCATCGCGATAAATCCGCTCTGGATAAAAAAACAAATAATCCTTACAAGATAGGAGAAGAAATTCCTGAGGAAGTCGTCGTAATGTGCGATCAGGGATTTGGAGACCATATTCAGTTTGTAAGATACCTTCCGTTTTTGCAGCAAAAAGCTAAAAAAGTTTATTTAGCCGTGAGCGACAATTTACGAGGACTTCTGGAAAAGAATTTTTCCGGAATCAATTATATTACTTACGATGAAATTGATCCGGAGATGAAATCAATGAGGATTACGGATCTGGCCTATATTTTGGATATAGATTTTGATCATATTCCTTATTCTGAAGGGTATATAAAGTCAAAAACAGCCGAAATAGTATCGGATAAACCGAAAATCGGTTTATGCTGGGAAGCAGGAAATGCCGGCATCAGAACAATGATTAACCGTACAATTAATATCAAACTGCTTGAACCTATTTTAAATATGGAAACTATACAAATATATTCTTTCCAGCTTAGAGATACGCTAAAAGGTAACGAAAGATATCCGCAGATGATAAATCTGGCTAAAGATTTTAAGAGTTTTGAAGATACCGCAAAAGCTATTAATGCAATGGATATAGTAATAACGGTTGATACGTCTGTTGCACACCTTGCAGGAGCAATGGGGAAAAAGACATTTCTCATGCTTCCGTATGCTTCTGACTGGAGATGGTTTAGTGATACAAAAACAACTCCATGGTATAACAGTATAGAAATCTTTAAACAAACCGATCCAATAAGCTGGGAAGAACCAATAAAGGAAATTATATGCAAAATAAACGAATTTTATTCATAAATTTTGGCGGTCTGGGAGATGAAATTCTATTTCTCCCTGCAATTATCTCAGTAAAAAAAGAATTTCCGGATTCCGTAATCACATTGGCTCTGGAAAAAAGAAGCAGCGGAATAGCAACATTAACGGATGTTATAGACAAAACCTTGTATGCCAATATTAAACAGGGCAAATTTAGTAAGTACATAGAGCTTTTTAAGCTTCTGACTAAAATCTGGAGCGGCAAATATGATATTGTTATTTCATCCGGTTCAAACAAATTTATTTCAATCTTTTTATTTATGACCTTTATTAAAGAAAGATACGGATATAATACCGGAAAATTAAGCCAAAAACTCTTAACCAAAGCTGTCGATTTAAACAAAAATCAGTACGCAGCCCTTATGTATCACGATTTGGTCAAACCGCTCACAAATATTAAGACTGAGCTTCCTGTTTTAAGTATCAAAAAGAAACCGGTTATTCCAAATTCGGTTCTAATCCACCCGGGAGTAAGCAAATTAAGCATCCAAAAAGGTATGATTAAGACTATACCGACAAAAGAGTGGGCAAAGGTTGTTGAGGGTCTTGCTGATAAAGGAAAGCGGGTATTTTTATTAGGCGGACCGGAAGACAAGGATTGTATTGAAGAAATTCAAAAGCTTGTTCCTCCTGAAAAGTATGAAAATTTGTTTGGCACAACTAAGAGTTTGGTTGAGCTTGCAGAACTCATATCAAGCGCAGAAATCTTTTTATGCAGCGACTCGGCGCCATTGCACATTGCCTCTGCGCTTGGAGTAAAGACTTATGCTATTTTCGGCTCAACGGACGATAAGAAACTTATACCGCCAAACGGTACCGTTACACCTATAAAAGCTTTAAATTGCGACTGTCCGCTTAAGCCATGCCTGTGGGAAAGACGGCAGATGACCTGCGAAGAATTATCCTGCCTGAATATCCCGCCGGAACAGATTGTAAATACGTTGATAATGGAATCGTGAGTCGGTGACTAAGAGGTACCATAGTAAACTTAAATGGCAATTAATTCTTTATGCTTGCAAGGAATTAAGCTCATCGGATACAGATTTTAATTGAGCGAGCAGTTTTTTTAGTTGTTTTACGTTTTCGCTTTCTCTTGTTTCCTTAGCCAACGCAACCGAAATATCATGATACTTAGCTTTTAATTCATCAACTCCTGCGATTCTTGCTTTTATTTCAGGTATGCGTTTATAATTTTTAATTACAGAATCAGCATTTTTACTAAAATATGATACGTAAAATGGGGAAGAACGGACATCTGGAGCTTCTGTAGCATTTTTAAAATAAGATAATTTATTATCTCTTAAGTATTTCCTAATCGCATCACTATCATAATTAGGATCTTTGATCATTTTAATGGCATCATCAATAGGTAATTCTTTACCATGAAAAATTATAGGTTGTCCTGTTAGTTTTGATTTAATTACTTCGTTGGCTAAACCTAATTTAAGTGTACAATCCCTGCCTGCTACAACATAACAATTGTTAGAGGAGTTTTTAACATAGAGCCTTCTTAGTTTTCTAACTTCTTTCCAAACAGGGTCGTCAAGCAAACCTCCTTGATAAACTTGTTTGCCATTAGTATTCTTGACCAAATTCCCTTTAAATTTATCTCTTGTTCTCTGAGATAATTCTGCCATATCGACTTCATAACGAGTTATTTCATCATAAGCACTTTTCAATGCTGATTCATTACCGTTAGCAACTACGTGCTGGAAATTATTATATCCCACCCCGACTTCTTCTCTTGCTGAAGATTTTTTCTTTAAATATTCAGATCTTATATCTGTTTTTAATTTAGAAATCTTTTCTGTCAAATCAGATTTTTGTGAAGTTAATTCGTGAATACGCTCAATAAGACTACCATTTTGCTTTATGTTAGAATTAGTTTTTTTGCGGGATAAAATAGCAAATGTTGCCAATCCGATAACCGCCAATGCCGTAACACCTGCTGCTGTATATTTTGCGACATCAGAATTTGTTTTATTGGATACCTCTTTACGATTATCGTTATTTTTCGGTAAGGGCTTATCAGACTTATAAACCGGAGCCGTTGAATCCGCATTATAAATTCCTTGCATCATTCACCTTAATTTACATAATTCATATATTTATATTAAAACAAAAATTTATATAAAATTGCCCCATCATATAATATTATATAGCAGATTAGACCTAGGTTTGAGGCAGATTAAGAACCATATTTACAATTCGTAATATTTGAACTTTTGTTAGGTTTTCGCTGCATTTATTTTGAATCACGAAGTATTGATACCTCATCTCTGCCCTGTTCTATTAGGAGAGGAAGAATGTCGGGCATTTTTCGTAAGAAAAATGCAGCAGCGCGTGCTTTCTTTTTCTTTTCGTCCTTTTCTTTTTTCTTTGCCTCGCAATTAAAGAAAAAGAAAAGGGCAAATCCTACGCATAGATTGTAAATACGTTGACTAACTCATAATGTTAATCTAAAATGTTATAAATACAATTGTTAGGGGAATAAATTATGACAACCGACCAGCATGAAGGATTAGAGTTTGATCCGGGTTTTGCACCGTATATATTAGCTTTCAGAGGTGCTGTTGAGTACTTGTATTATGATGTAAACAAGTTCAAAAACTTCTCTCAGAAAAAAATGAGATTCAGACAGTACCATAAAAAGATTCTGGATATTTTTTACAACAATATGGGATTTTATGCAGGTTGTCTTATGTGGGCAGCTTATATTAAGACCCAGCCGAAACAAAAAATTCTCTCTAACCATTGTTTCGGAAAACCTTATAATGAAGATGAAAACAAGTCAGAAACAATGTTTTGCGCTGAATTTGTAAAGCTTTTCCCTAAAGATATGAATTATTTCTTAGGCGAAAGCTTTGAATTTAAGCCTGAAATCCCTAAACTTGTTGAAACTTACGAAGAATTTCTTGTATCTAATAAAGGTTTTGTCGAAACAGAATATAATACCGATATTATTATTCCGGATTGCGTAATCACCGAAAATGCCGAAAAATACAAAGAGATTATTGACAAAGCTTTAAAAGATGAAAATCTTTCCGAACTTTTAGAAACCCCGATTATTCAGGAGTAAACAATGACACAGCAAAGAATTATAAATGTAGCAAGAGGACTGGAAAAAGCCGATTTAGTAATAAAAAATGCTAATATTGTAAACGTTCTCTCGGAAGAAATCCACAAAGGCGATATCGCTATAGCAGACGGAATTATAGCCGGAATCAGCGAATTCTATGAAGGAGAAAAAGAAATTGACGTAAACGGAGCTTACGTAACCCCTTCATTTATCGACGGGCACGTACACCTTGAAAGTGCAATGGTTCTGCCGAAAGAGTTTGCAAAGACGGTACTTCCCGCCGGAACCACTACAGTTATAATTGACCCGCATGAAATTTCAAACGTTTTCGGTCTGCACGGAATAAGCTTTATGCATGAAGCAATAAAAGATTTACCGCTTGATGTATACACAATGCTTCCGTCCTGTGTTCCGGCAACTCCTTATGAAACATCCGGATTTGACTTAAACAGCTATGATTTATCACTGTTAATTGATAAACCTTGGGTACTCGGAATAGCAGAAATGATGAACTTTCCGGGAGTATTAAATCTTGATAAAAATGTTATGGCAAAGCTTGAACTTGCCAAACAAAAAGATAAACGAATTGACGGACATGCCCCTATGCTTTCCAGCAAGGATTTATGCGCGTATATTGCAAGCGGAGTAAAATCTGACCATGAGTGCACAACCACTGATGAAGCAGTTGAAAAACTTCGTCTCGGAATGTATCTAATGATAAGGGAAGGCACCGCGGCAAAAGATTTGGATGCACTTCTTCCTGTCTTAAAGAAATGCAACACCAGAAAATGTATTTTTGTCACAGACGACAGACACCCGTCAGATTTAAAAGAACACATTAACGGCATGGTACGGCGGACTGTTGAAGCAGGAATTGACCCTATTAAAGCAATCCAGATAGCAAGCCTTAATACTGCAGAATATTTTGGCCTAAAGGATTTAGGCGCAGTTGCACCGGGGTATAAAGCAGATTTACTGGTACTTCCGGACTTAAAAAGCTTCACCCCGGCTCTTGTAATGAAAAACGGTAATATTATTGCACAAGAGGGCAAACTCACATGCCGGATTGATGATAATGAAATCCCATCCATGAGAGGTTCTGTTAACGTAAAATGGATAGAACCTGACGATTTTAGGATAGAAGCAAAATCTGATATTGCAAGAACAATTGAAGTTATTCCGCGCCAGCTTGTAACCAAATCTGTTTATTCAAAAATAAAAATTGAAAACGGAAATGCGGTAAGTAATACAGATACGGATACTTTAAAAATATGCGTCATAGAAAGGCACCGCGCAACAGGAAACGTCGGAAAAGGCTTTGTTAAAGGATTTAACCTCAAATCAGGAGCCATAGCTTCAACCGTTGCGCATGATTCTCACAATATGATTGTCATAGGAACAAATGATGAAGACATGTACACTGCAGCCGTTGAGCTTGTTAAGTCTCAAGGCGGCAAAGTCGTTGTACAAAACGGTCAGGTTCTTTCAAAACTTCCGCTTCCTATTGCGGGTTTGATGTCAGATAAAGAATTCGGTTACGTACTTGAAAAATGCGCCGAGTTAAACAATGCCGCTCATTCAATCGGATGCACCCTTGAGGATCCGTTTATGACACTGGGATTTTTATCACTTCCGGTTATTCCGGAGCTTAAAGTAACGGATAAAGGTGTATTTGATACAAATACTTTCAACTTTGTTAATATTTTTGAAAAAATACCCGTAAATATAAAGTAAAGAATAAAAAGGGCGGGATGGCAAATTTTGCCATCCCGCCCTTCTATAAAAATATTACTATGCCAGATATAATGAATTCAAATCCCTGACACAAGTTTCAACATTAGGATATTTGGCTTGTATTTGTTTTAAATCCGCCATTGCTTTATCATAGAGTTCCTTATCTTCCGGCCGCAGCATAGGGTATATTTCCCGCTCCCATAGTATTGCTCTGTTCTCTTTTCTATGAGGATTATTCTGATCTTCACAGGCTATATCCCACAGCAGCTCATTATTATGTTTAGAGACTCCGTCTTCCGGACTGTTTATGCTCCGCCACAAGTCAATATACCGATCCTCTATGATTTTTACAAGATTAGAAGCTTTGACATAATTATAACCGTTATCACCCTTAAAATTAAGAGCTTCCTTTCTTTCTGCATCTGTTGTTGTTATTTTTCGATTATAAGTATCCAGAGGTACTCCATAATTAAAAAATGCGCGGATTTCTTCCCAGTCATTATCATAACCTTCCATTACCGCAGCACGTTTTGCGGCTGCTTTTTCAAATTTAGCTTTATCGCAAGTCAAATATCTAATACTGCCGTCTTTCATCCGTAACCCCACGGACATAGTTTCACTACCCGATTGTTCACCACTTACCGGAGCAGAATCCTGAACCTTACCGGTTTCACCGGGCTTTGTTTCTTGAATTTTAATGTTATCTAAAAAACCTGAAACATTTTCCTTCACTTCCTCGGAAGCATTTGCAAGATAACGGCCTATTGCCTTGATAGCATTATCTTTCTCAATATAATTTTTAATCTGGTTTCCACCGGCAGCCTCTGCAAAAGCGTTCCATACTGATTTATCGATTTTACCATTTGCTTGCCCGTCTGCGGCATCTAATTTTGCAAATATATCTGATGCATTTAATGAGCTTGGATTAATTTTTGTCATAATAATCACCTCTTTCTTTATACAATCTTTGTTAACATGATAGATTAACGGCAGCACGATGATAATCTTTAATATTTTGTGCAGAAATTTTACAAAATTTAACAATTATAATTCCTATTTGTTTTTGCATTTGTTATTATTTTGGATTTTAATTTCTGTATGATATAATTGAACCATGTTCACGGGAATCATAGAAGAACTCGGCAAAATAACTAATCTAAGGTCTGATAGTGTTACAATAAGCTGCAAAACCGTACTTGAAGGAACAAGAATCGGAGACAGCATTGCAGTAAACGGAGTTTGCCTTACGGTTGTTGATCTAAAACCAGATAGTTTTACTGCGGATGTTTCTCCGGAAAGCTTTCGTGTGTCCGCGCTGAAAGATTTGAAAAACGGAGATTTCGTTAATCTCGAAAGAGCTTTAGCTGTTAACGGAAGACTCGGAGGGCATTTTGTTTCCGGTCATGTAGACGGCAGGGGAAAAATTCTTTCCGTCACTAAAAATCACGAGTTTTATGATTTAAAAATAGAGCTTGAAGAAGAGTTGATGAAATATTGCGTACACAAAGGTTCTGTTGCAATTAACGGAATCAGCTTAACAATTGCTAAAGTCGATTCAAGAACCATAAACAGCGCAATAATCCCTCATACCGTCGAAAACACCAATTTGAAATACCTTAAAACGGGGTCTTTTGTAAACATTGAAACAGATATTCTGGCTAAATATGTTGAAAAATTTTTATTAACGAGAGATAATAAGTCAGGTATAGACCTTGAATTTCTACAAAGGAACGGGTTCTAATTATGTCACACACGAATCAATTCAGCAAAATCGAGGATGCTCTAGAGGATTTTAAAAACGGAAAACCTCTTATAGTTGCTGACGATGAGGATAGAGAAAACGAAGGCGATCTTATTTTTGCCGCCCAGTTTGTGACGCCGGAACTCATTAATTTTATGGCAAAAGAATGCAGAGGACTTATTTGTCTTGCGATTTCACACGAAATTGCGGATAAGCTTGAACTTCCTCAAATGGTAGAAAAGAATACCGAAAATATGCAGACAGCATTCTCTCTAAGTATTGATGCACACCCTAAGTACGGCGTAACAACCGGAATTTCAGCGTTTGACAGAGCAAAAACAATAGAAGTAGCTATTGCCCCTGATGCCGTACCTTCTGATTTGAGACGCCCGGGACACTTATTCCCATGTGTTTCAAGAAAAGGCGGAGTCCTAAAAAGATGCGGTCATACGGAAGCAACCGTTGATCTGGCAATACTTTCAGGCTTAAGACCGGCTGGCGTTATGTGTGAAATCATGACAGAAGACGGTCACATGGCAAGAAGAGATGAACTGCACGAATTTGCACAAAAACACGGAATTAAATTCATTACGGTAGCTGATCTGATTGCTTACAGACTGAAAAAAGAAAGATTTGTAAAACGTGAAATAGAAGTTTTTCTTCCGACCCAATTCGGAGATTTTAATATAGTCGGATACACTGATACAATAACGGGGTGCGAGCATGTCGCGCTCGTTAAAGATGACGGCTCTGATAAAATTCCTCTAATCAGAGTTCACAGCGAATGCTTGACGGGAGATATCTTCCACAGCTTGAAATGCGACTGCAACTGGCAGCTCCATGAAGCGCTAAAAATGATTAACGAGTACGGGAAAGGCGCGCTGATTTATATCAGAGACCACGAAGGAAGAGGCATCGGTTTGATTAATAAACTTAAAGCCTACAAGCTACAGGAAGAAGGCCAAGATACAGTAGAAGCAAATGTATCATTGGGTTTTGCTCCTGATTTGAGAAACTACGGAGTCGGCGCCCAAATAATTCTTGATCTCGGATTCAATAACTTTAACCTGATTACCAATAACCCGAAAAAGATTATAGGTTTAAAAGGCTACGGGCTTACAATCCACGAAAATATAAATATAAAATCAGAAGTAAACAAATATAACGAGCGATATATTAACACCAAGAAAGAAAAAATGCATCACTTAATGTAGAAGGAATTTTTATGGCGGAAACAAATTATAAGGTAGAATTACTGGACAGCAGCGTATTTAAGATTTTTAAAGGCGTTTACAACGACTTTAGGTCAAAAGCTGTCAGCGAATACAAATTTGAACTTGAACCGCTTGAATATGAAGAATTTCTTAGCGCTATAGAAAACAACTACATGCAATGTATTATACTTAAAGAAAACGAAATTCCTACTGCATTTCTGGTTTATACAACTTCAATTTCAGAATCTATAGAACTTAACTTAATCCACTGTCTCGGAACAGAAGACGAAACAACTAAACAGAAACTGCTTGTGGAAAAATTTCTTGAACTTACGGAAGCCGAAAGGCAGAATAAAGTTGTATCCTACCCTATGATAGGCCACCAGTCAGTATTTACGGCAGACCTTGCAAAATACGGATTTAAGTTTGTAGGACTTGCTGTTTTAAGATTCTTTATGGGAAATGCTTCCTCCGAAAGAATTTTGGAAAATATGAAGCTTCCTGAAAAACCAGAAGATTACAAAGTTGTAAGATATGCAGATGAGTATTATAACGATGCAATAAGAGTTATACACGAAGCCTTCCGTGATACTCAAGACGCTCTGTATGATACAAGATTCAAATCTATGGAAGGTACAACAGACGTAATTAATAAGATTGTTGAAAATATTTATGGAGAGTTTCTCCCTGAAGCAACATCCGTTCTTATTTATAAAGATACACCTGTTGGATTTGCTTTTGCAAACGTAACTGGCGGAAAAATTGCAAACCTGCCTCTTGTTGGAATAGAAAAAGAACACAGAGGCCACGGATTTTCAGAACTGCTCCTTAACCGCACGGTCAAAACTATTGTTGACTGGGCGAAACTGGGAGAGAGAGAGTTTAGCGAAGTTAATGTAACAACAGAAACAAATAACTATAAAGCTTTAAAAATGTACAGAAAAATAGGCTTTAGAGAAGATTACTGCTATCCGCAGGCATATTTAATGCAAAAACGCAAAAAGTAGTGTGAGAGCGGCAGTTTAAGACTGCCAATAAAAATGAAAGGAGAAGTATGAAGATTTCAAAAGAGATCCTAATGGCAATGGGGCTTATCTGCCTTACTTCAGGTGCTGTAATGGCATGTGATTCAATTCAGGCATATGCTCACCCGACTTTGTTCGGTTCACAAGGACATTCCCTTGTGACTACACAAAACGATGTTATTATCGGCGGTAAAATCTGCAAACCATGTCACGTAAAAACTATTCAGGAAAAACAAAACGTTGTAGTAGACAAATTTGCAAAAGACAAATTATGCAAAATGAAAGACAAAATGGATAAAAACAGAGCAAATCTGTTCAATCCTAAAATGCCTGTTCTCCGTTCAGAACTCGCATTCATCCTTTCTGACGGTCTTGAATTAAAAGACGTAAAAGCTAACAGCTACACAGATATTCCTTCTGAATACTGGGCTAAAACAGAAATTGACAGAGCTTTAACAGCAGACGTAATGATTGGTTACCCTGATTCAACATTCAAACCTGATCAGGCTATTACCAAAGCAGAAGTTTTCGCAACTTTTGCTAAGTTAATGGATGTATCAGCTGACAAAACAGCAGCACCAGTTTTCAACGGTCAGAACGTAAAATATGTTCCTGCTTGGGCATACGGTGCAGCTAATGAAGTTATCGCTTCAGGATTATTAAAAGATGCTCCTAACGCTGACAAAATCGTTAATGATGAGTACCTTTCAAAAGAACAGGTTGCTTATATGCTGGGCGCTCTTAAAAAAGGATTCATGATTGATCTTTCAAACGGTGCTGAAAATTGCGCAACTAAATACGAACCTGTTGCAGTAAAAATTAAATTAAGCGAAAGATTAAGCGCAAGAGTTTCTAACGTAGGTGATACATTCACTGCTAAAACTACTGAAGAAGTAACTCTTAAAGGAACTTGCTTCCCTGCAGGTTCAACCGTTAAAGGTAAAGTTAAATCTGTTGCAAGACCTGGTATCAAAAAACCTGGTTATATTGAAGTACAGTTTGACAGCATCACAAACGGCGATACTTGCGTAGAATTCCCTAAACACCTTGCAAGCGCTCAAGCAGAAGTATTGAAAAATCCTAACATTGTTTCAAGACTTCTTGGTGCTCCGTTCTCAATGGCAGGAAGAGTTGTAGGTGTTGCAGGAAGAACTGCTTCTGAAGGTGTTGAAGTAGTTGCAAACGGTGTTGAAGAATTCGGCGGCAACTGGTCAGATGCATTTGTTGATACTTGCTCACTTCACCCGCTCAAAGGCTTGAAGAGCGTTGGCAGCAGCTTTATCACTGTTGGTAAAGGTGTATACAACGTAGTTAAATTAGTTGGCAGCGGCGTATTCGGCGTATGCTACGAATTCGTTGATGAAGTAAAATACCTCATCGTTCCTAACACAACTAACGATTCAAGCTTGAACCCTGATGAAGAATTGACAATTATTTTCTAATAATCCTAGGGTAAGAGATTTAGAGGAGGGGCGGAGCCTAAAGGCTCCGCCCCCTCCTTATTTTTTATTGAATAATAAATTTTATAATATCTTTTATTACTTCTCTATCATTTATATCCTAGCCTGTGTCATATATTTTTATTTACCTTCAAGCGTTACTTCATATTTCTCAAAATTCTTTCAAGCTCTTCCTTGGTTATCGTAACCGGACGAAGAAAGCTATATTTTATTATCCTGATTAAAAATTTTTATCCTGAAATGATCTCCCCACGGAAACAACCCGGCATACGCAAGATAACAAAATACAATTATACCTATACACCCGAGATTTAGAAAATATACTAAATCAAATAAATGGGTTTTCATATAGAAATCAATATAAAACTTGATAAAAATGCCGGAGTAGATTATTGCTGCAATAGTTTTAACAGAAAAATTTATCCAATTAATTTTTACATTACAAAATTTTTCATATTTAATTATACTAATTGCAGCTTTTAGTGCTAAAGCCATAACTGTTACAAAGAAAATACCCTCCAGAGAGAATCCATGCCCATCTGACCTATGCGGAGCACTGGGATAGTCTAGATAAAAGAGTTGAAGGGAGTAAGAAAGAATAGCCGCAATAAATATAGAAAAAGCAGTGTATAAAAATATAGCCAGTACAATAAAAGGTTCGCGATACTTTTTTAAAGTAAGACACATAATAAATATAAAGATATAATTAACTATCAAATAAGAACGCATTGTAAAATCAAAAAACGAAAGCCCT
>CALVCR010000003.1 GCA_944326125.1 Candidatus Gastranaerophilales bacterium
CTGTCAAGAACTTCAAGATAGAAATCTCTCTGCTCGTCAGTAAGTTCGCAGTATGCCATATTTTCCACTTTATCCGGCAAGTCTTTTGCAACGTCTCTTTTCATACGTCTCAAGATGAACGGGAATATTTGGAGTTTCAAACGTTTTTCAACCGTTTTATCCTGTCTTTCCATAATCGGAGTAACATACCTGTAATTAAACTCCGCAACATTGAATAAAAATCCCGGCATCAAGAAATCGAATACCGACCATAACTCTTCCAGCTTGTTTTCTATCGGAGTACCTGATAAAGCAAGCTTGTGATCCGATTCAAGTGTTTTAACTGCTTGCGCTGTTTGAGAAATAGCATTTTTAATATTCTGAGATTCATCAAGAATTACATACCTGAATTTGTATTTCTTAAGTTTTGCAATATCTCTTCTTACAAGCGCATAACTTGTGATTACAATATCGTATTCAGGAATCTTTTTAAATAAATCTTTTCTGTCAGCTCCGGAAATCTTGAGACAGCTTAAACCCGGAGTAAATTTCTGAATTTCAGCCTCCCAGTTAAATACAACTGTAGTCGGAGCTATAACCAATGTAGGCTGAGGACCGTCAACTTCTTTTGCTTTCTGTAAAAGGCTCAAAGCTTGCAAAGTTTTACCAAGACCCATATCATCCGCAAGAATACCGTTTAACCCGTATTGATACAAGAACCAGAGCCAGTGGAAGCCCTTAATCTGGTATTCACGAAACTCTGCATTAACCCCGCTTGGCAATTCCACACCTTCAGACGTTGTAGAGAATGTCGAAATCTGCTCCCAGAATTTCTGGAATTTATCACTCATAACAAGTTCAAAACCTTGATTCTGAAGCTCTGATATCAAACCTACGCGGTATGTTTTAACAAGAAATTTGTTTTCATTATTTCTGTATGCGTCAAATGAGTTAAATGAGCGCATAACTTGATAAATATTCTGCGCCGGATACTCAACAAAACCTAAACTGCGTACACGTGCATATTTTTCGCCGTTTTGAATGGTTTCGTAAATATCGTCAAAGTTAATAACTTCTTCTCCAACCTGACCGTAAATCTGGATTTCCATACTATCAATTGATTCTTCGGAGAAGTCAATTTTTGCACACATTTTGAATGGTTCGGGAATAAGTTTAAAGAAAGACATATCATCACGTTCTTCAAACTTCCAGCCTTCTCCGGCCTGCTGGATATAATAATTATAAAAATCAATTGCGTTTTCTTTTTCAAGAGCAAGGTTATTTGTCTGCATAGGAACAAATTTGCAGGCAAGGAGCATATTATAAGCCATCTGCTCATGCTGATAATCTCTTTTTATCCAGTAAACAAGATCTTCTTCCTGACTCTTTACTGATAAATAAGGAGATTTGTCATTACTTTTGGAATACGGAACTCTCACCCCTGAATAATCAAATTCCAGAGAAGCTTTAAGAGATTGATCATAGTCAATACCAAGAGTAACAATGTTAAGAGGAGGTTTATGATCCATCAACAACTTGGAAATATTCTCCGCTATTGTTACATTCATAATCTCTCTGAGGTGAGGAAGTTCTTCGTATACAAACTTGCCGCCGTCAGCATCCTTAAGATCTGTAAAAGTAGACTTAATAATATTTTGCGGAAGTTCGTTCATCGCAACATTGATAGGGAAGATAATATTTTTATATCTGCCCCACTTAATCTGTCTTGAAAAATACTTAACCTCTTCAAACGGGTATGTTTCGTCCTTATCCGGACGAGTCCAGAAGAGTTCAAGAACAATATTTGTCCCGCCGTTTACAGAGGTGGTTGATACATCAAGATTCAAACTCCATTCCTGATCAATAAAGCGGATTCGTTCCTTTGTTTTTTCATCCAAAACTTCATCAAGTTCAGCCATCAACGGAAAAACCGGTGCAAATTTTGTAATAGGAATATCATACCAGCCGGCTTTCTTATCCTGCTTAGAGATTTTTAAAAGAGTCTGAAATAACGCCAATTCTGCTTTTTGAGAAGAGTTCAAGTCAAAATCAGGATTCTCTCTTTGAATATCAATTAAAGCTCTTAAAATTGTCTCAAGAGATCTTACTATTTTATTAGTAGAACGGTCTCTTACGAGTATTGAAAAGAAGTTCTGGCGTCTTTTCGGATTAAAGTGGAATATATAGCTTCCTTTAGGAGTTTCTGTCAATTCATTATTAATATCCGATAGATCCGGCTGAATATCGTACTTCTCAAGAAGCCATTTTTCATAAGCATTTTCTTCAATAGCTTTAAGAGCAACCGCAACTGAATGTTTGCACCACTCTTCTTTTAACGGACAGTTACAGCGGGCTTCTACTTTGTTTTTCTTAAAGATTAAATCCGTAACGTAAAAGTCTTGATAATTACCTTTTACTTTACCCTTAAAAAAGTTTTTTTCAGGGTATGATTCAAGAATCATATCCTTCTGATAATATTCATACCCTCTGCGCCAGCTGCCGGGTGTTGCATTCTTTTTTAGAAAATCGTAATTAAATTTAAATTCACTCATCTGCGTGAAAAGACATCCTCTTTCGGGTTAGTCAATAATACCAAAAAGGCAAGGATAAAAGTATTCAAAACTCCAACTTCTGTTAAGGTTCCCTACCTTGATTTAATTATTACATAGTTTTATTTTAAATGCAAGTAAAGTTATAAAAATAAAATAACTGGTAACCCAAAATCTTAAAACAGATTGAAATCAATAATCAAACTCAGAGAAAGAAGTTATCAACTGATTTCTTTATTGGATTTAGCTTTTTCTTCTTCTTTCATTTTATCACTATCTTCTGGAACAATTCCCAGACCAAAACCTGTTGATATTGGTTCTGCAGCTTCCGCACCAGTTGTAGCACCTTCCGGGAGTTCAGTATCTTCAGGGGCTTCTATTTCATCAGGGATTTCAAGTTCAAGATCTTCTACTCCTGTCATCCAAGCATCATAATTATCTATCTCTGTATCGTATACATTACCAGTTTCAGTATTCACATCTTGAGTTACTTTACGAGCTTCTATTTCTGTACCAACTTCGCCTGCGTATTTAAATTGCTCAGCTGCGGCCACACCACTGCTAACTCCTGCAGCTATTGAAGCTATTCCTAAAGCCCAGTTCCACCAACCGCCAGCCATCAATCTGGCTCCGGCAATCGCTCCCGACACAGCATTTAATGTTTGTGCGGCACCTTCAACATAACATAATGCCTGAGTAGATTTATCAAAACTTTCTGCATAATCGGTGACCCCTTGTACTTCTGCAACAGTTTCCGCTGCATAATCATACCCTTCTTGGTATGTACCCATATCGTCGTAAATACCTGTCACCGTATCACTGGCATCCTCTTGAATTTCCGAGATAAGAGCCCCGCTTTCCGTTAAAAGCCCAACCACTTCTGAGTACAAGCTTTTTTCCTCATCGGTAAGCATTTGTCCGGATTCTGCCTTTTCTTTTAAAGATGTATAAGTTTCCATATACATATCATACTCTGTTTTTTGATCTTCTATTTCATCATTAGCTTCTTCATTATATGCAGCTGCGTCATCGGATAAGGTCATCAACTCTTCACCCATATAAGACATTTCTTCCTGAGATGCTATTGTAGCAGATTGAGATTCTGCCATTGTATCCTGCAACTTATCACAAGCTTCTTTTTCTACTTTATTTGGTTTTTTAATAAAGTAGGTTGCAGCAGTAACTATTGCCAAACCTGCTGTTATATATGCACTCAGATTTGAAGCCCCGCCAGCAGCTTCGCTTGTTGCTTGGCCGGCTGTTTGTCCTGCTGCTTGACCTGCCGTTTGGCCAGCAGTTTGCCCTGCTGCTTGACCTGCCGCCTGTCCCGCTGCTTGGCCAGCTGTTTGGCCTGCTGCTTGACCCGCTGCTTGACCTGCTGCTTGGCCTGCCGCTTGTCCCGCTGCTTGTCCCGCTGCTTGTCCCGCTGCTTGGCCTGCTGCTTGTCCTGCTGCCTGACCTGCTGCTTGGCCGGCTGCTTGACCCGCTGCTTGTCCCGCTGCTTGGCCTGCCGCTTCACCGGCTTTTTTCCCAAATATATTTCCTATGTTTTTTGCAGCACTGCCAAGACCGCCCGTCGCAATATTTGTCGCCGCTCCTCCTGTTGAAGAAATGGTATCACCTATAACATGCGCATACTGACCTGCTTGGTTTCCTGAATAACCAGTAGATTTTTTCCCGAGATTCCACCCGTCACTATATGCTTTATCAAAATCATCATCTATTATCTCATATGCATTTTCATCATTTAGAGCATTAGCCTGCCAGTTAGAAATTTCATCATTCCATTCCTGTTTAATTTCACCCATGGATTTTGAATCTATTCCCATGGTATTATTACCATAATAAAAATTCTCCCAGCATTTGTATGCATAACTTTGTGAGTTCAAGGCTCTTGATAGATCAAAACTTTCGACGGCCATATTTCCTCCGAAACAAAAAATTTATCCATATACTATAACGACCCATTTTTTATAAAACTTTAATATTTTAGACCATTTCTTAACAATTATTTACAAAAATATTAAACATAAAAAATAGCTCTATTTACGCTATTTTTAACATATGCTAAAATAAAAATATGGAAGGCGTTAATCAGGAATATTTAAACAGTCTTAAGAAGAGAGTTCATAACAAACTTGAAGGAGTTGATCTTTACCAGTTTAAAGGCAGCGTATCAAAGCTTGTCGGGCTTACTGTAGAAGTTAAACTTCCCGGGCTCAAGATTGGAGATTTATGTTATATTGAAACTTCCACGGGAGAAAAAAAACCCGCCGAAGTCGTTGCATTTAAAGGTGATGCAGCTCAATTACTGCTTCTATACGACGGAACGGGAATCGGACAGGGGAGCCTCGTTCAAACAACCGGAAGCCCTATTCAAGTCCCGGTAGGAGATTTTCTTCTGGGACGGCTTATTAACCCGATGGGAGATCCTATTGACGGAAGACCTATGAATACGGAAGGAGCTATTTGGCGAAGCGTTGAAGGTCCGCCGCCCGGGCCGTTTGAAAGACCTATTATTTCTGAAATGTTTTCCACGGGGGTTCGAGCTATAGACTCTTGTTTAACTTTCGGCTGCGGACAGCGTATGGGGTTATTTGCAGGTTCCGGTGTCGGAAAAAGTACCCTGCTCGGTATGATTGCACGAAACTCCGATGCCGATGTTAATGTTGTTGCTCTAATCGGAGAACGCGGAAGAGAAGTTAAAGAATTCGTTGAAGATGCTCTCGGGCCTGAAGGCATGAAAAAGTCTGTTCTTGTCTGCTCTACGGGAGACCAGCCGCCATTAATCCGTCAAAAATGTCTATTAACAGCTACTGCTGTTTGTGAATATTTCCGTGATCAGGGCAAAAAAGTTTTCCTTATGACAGACACTATTACAAGATGTGCTATGGCAGGGCGTGAAGTTGGCTTATCAATCGGCGAGCCTCCTACTATGAAAGGCTACCCGCCGTCAATATTCTCTTGGCTTCAAAAAGCACTTGAGCGAGCCGGTAACAGTGAAAAAGGTTCTATTACCGCATTCTATACAGTTCTTATGGAAGGCGACGACATAAACGACCCTATTGTTGATACCGTAAGAGGTATTACGGACGGGCACATCTTCTTGTCAAGAAAAGTTGCGGAATCAAACCATTACCCTGCTATTGATATTTTGGGAAGTATCTCGAGACTTATGTCCGCAATAGCTTCGCCGGAACACAAAGAAGCGGCAGCAAAAATGAGAAAAATTCTTGCTCTCTACAGAGAAAACAAAGATCTTATTGATGTAGGTATGTATCAGGCAGGTTCTAACCCGAAACTCGATATTGCAATTGAGATGATGCCGCAGATTAACGCATTTCTACAGCAAAGAACAACAGACAGTGTCAGCATGGATAACACTATAAGCACTCTTATTAACATGATGGCTAATGTTGATATCTAGATTTTTCAATTAAATCTTTTGCAACTTTAACAGCCTCTTCTTGAATCAGATTATTTGACCAAAAATCAGGTCTTGAAAGATACTGTTTGACAATTTTTCTGGCCCAGGAACCAATAGCAATTCCGTTATATTCAATTCCGCAAAGGCGGCAAAGATCTGCAGTTTTAGAATTAGTTCCGCCTGATACCGTAATATAAACAGGGAGTTTTGCATTTTGTATAATTTCAGCCATGGCAGCTGCCTGCAAAGTTGTTTTATAGGTATCATCAGACCCGCTCATCGGAATTCCGTCCGCCTGAATAATTGTAGTATAAGGTTCTCTTTGAGAAAGCATTTCTTTTATTCTTAAAAGAACGCCTTTGTTTGACAAATTTTCTCTGTCAATGCAAATCGATGCAAATTTAGGATTACACTCGTTAATCACACCCCACTTATAATCCAAATCCGATTTATCCTGCCCTGTTACATGGAGTTCCAGAATCTCAACTCCGTTAGACACCATATAAGGAAGCACCGATTTTACGTCCGCATCTTTTTCAACCATCTTAATAGCACCTTTCGGACAGTGCTTTGTGCAGGTTCCGCATCCGATACATCTCGATTCACGAACCTTAATATACTCAGAAATCGCATCATTCGGACAAAGTTTATGGCAAGCTCCGCACTTAATACATTTATCATAGTTAATTTGTGCTTTATTAATATGCGGGTCACCCTTTATCCCTACAGAAACACAGTAATGCAAATCTTCCATGCCGGATAACACTTGAGCTTCGTTTGCAGCCGCAAGAATTTCTTCTTTTGCAGACAGGTCAAAAACTTTACAACCTGCTTTTGCGTAAGTATAAACAAGTCTTTTTACGGATTCAGGGTCTTCATTTCCCGCTCCGCACACAAGTTTGAAAAAGTTTCTCCGCTCTAAAAGAGTTTTAAGCATATAACCTAAAACCCTATAGCATAATTAAATATACGGCGTTTTGAGGTTTTCTTGGCCGCAGCTTGAGAATCTACCGTAACTTCCTCTGTCTCAATTACCTGTCCTGCTCTTTGAAGCATATTATTCTGCTGGAAAGTCTTATCAACATTACTGAAAGATTTCAAGCTGTCAAGTTTATTCTGAAGCTCTTCGTTCTCGTTATTCAAAATAATAGTCTGTCTTCCCAGATCGTTAAGTTTCATCTCACAGGAGATTACAAAATAGTAGCTCACTACAACTACTGCAATGAGCAGGCTGAGTATAATACAAAGCATTTTATTAACTCTCTTTATAGCCATAGCTTTTACTACATTCTCCTTAGGAAAGTACCCCTCTATTATACTATTAACAGCAAGATTTTGAACAGACTTATCTACAAAAGATTTTTTTTCATTAGAAACTGCATACTGCGAAGAAGCTTCTCTTGAAAATCTCCGGATAATCATATCCAGAACATTAGTATCCTCTTCTCTTCTGTACGGCCTGCTGTTATAACTCTTTAAAGCGTAAACCAATTAAACTATACTCCCAAAAATCAGGAAATGCACCTCACTCCCCTGAGCTTTGCGCTTCTGGACGGCGGGTTTTCCTTTACCTCCCATTCGCTCGCCTCAATAGGTTTTTTATTTATCAACTCTATCCTTGGCGGCGGGCATTTGCAAATCATATCATTGCATCTGCACTTCTGGCTCTCAAACTTAAAGAATCTCTTAACTATCCTATCCTCTAAAGAATGAAAACTTATAACAGAAATTATACCACCGACAGACAATAAATCCAATATATCATGGAGTACAATATTTACATTTTTTAACTCATTATTTACTTCAATTCTAATAGCCTGAAACACTCTTGTAGCCGGGTGTATATGAGATTTTACTCTCGGCGTTGCACTGACTATAAGCTCCGCTAATTCTCCGGTTGTTTCTATCTTTTTTTTAGCACGTGTTTCTACTATTTTTTTTGCAATTCTTTTGGAAAAATGTTCCTCTCCATACTCGCTGAAAATCCTTACAAGCTCGTCTTCCGGATAAGTATTTACAACATCATAGGCTGAAAAATCCGCCCCCATATCAAATCTCATATCTAGCGGAGCATCTTTGGAAAAAGAAAAACCTCTTTCAGCTTTAGTTAACTGGTGATAAGAAGCTCCCAAATCCAGAATAACTCCGCCTGTTATCTTATCAATTCCGAGTTTTTGAAGTTCAGATTTAATATTTGTATAAGATGATTTAACTATAGTTAAATTATCATAAGCTTTTAATCTTTCTTTAGCATGGTTAATAGCTTCATCATCTATATCAAAAGCTATCAGTCTGCCATGCGGAGAAATTCTCTGCAAAATAAGTTCGCTGTGCCCGCCTCCGCCGAGAGTACAGTCAACATAAATCTTGCCGTCCTCGCATTCCAGCATATCAACAGCTTCGTTAAGCATAACAGTATAGTGTTTAAAATCATCCATTCCTAGATTTTAGCATGAAATATGAAAAGTTACAGGACCGTCATTAATCAAAGACACATCCATCATTGCCCCGAAAACTCCTGTCCCGACTCTAATCCCGTTATTATTTACCCCTTTTGCAAATTCTTCATATAAAGAGTTAGCAATATCAGGAGGGGCAGAGTTATCAAAACTTGGGCGAGTTCCCTTTTTACAGTCGCCGCATAGAGTAAACTGTGAAACAACAAGCATTTCTCCGTTTACATCAAGTAAAGACCTGTTCATTTTCCCTTCTTCGTCAGGGAAAATTCTGAGATTAACAACCTTTCTGACAGCTTTTTCCACATTTTCAGAAGTATCACCTTTTTCTACCCCGACAAAAGCAAGTATCCCCTTGCCGATTTGAGAAACCATCTTAGAATCCACTTCAACCGATGCTCTCTTTACTCTCTGTATCAAGACTTTCACTCAATAACCCTCTTAATAAATTTTTCTACAACCGTAAATCTATAAACTGCTTTTTCGTAATAGTCTGAAATCATATTGCTGATACGCTGAATACTTTGAATATTCAAGACTTTAGTCATTTTCATTTCATAATCAAGATCTATTTTCTCAGCCGCTGTCATAAAATCGAACATTTTAGACTTATTTGAAAACTCTCCGGAAAGAGTTGTGTAGTTAGCAACAAGTTTTCTAAAACTCTTAAGCACTTCTTCTCCCGGATTTCTGTAACGCTTAATATCATTATTCAGTGATTTAACAAGTTCCTGACCTTCCTCAACAAGCTTGAGTCCGGATTTTAACTCCTGATATTTTGTATTGAGGGCGGTCTTTATTTTTTCACTATCTAAACTAAACTCAACTGATATTTCTTTTGAATCAATCGGAACGGTGTCCTTGAGAGCATCTTCAAGACTCATATTCTCAAAGCCGTCAATTTGAGCACCCACAAGAGATGTATTTATGTACTTTCTGTCATTAAAATACATTGCGAACTCACTCAAAGGTTTCACAAAAGCTGCATAGACAGACTCTGTCGGTATCATATCTCCGTTTATACCTTTTACGTAATACAAAGATCTGTTGAGGTTTGCCAGCCTGCTTTTTGCTGCATTTACTCTTATTTCAGGATCCGGAGACGGAGATAACGCCTCTGCAAATTTATCAAAATCCTTTGCCGTAATTTCCCATTTATTTTCTTCTTTATTGAAAGAACAAACCAAATCTTTATATACCGAGTCCTTACTGTAGCACTGACCCTCAATATACGCTAAATCCTGCCCGACAAGTATAACCTTTGAACAGCCGAGAATTCTTGCACTGTTCATAGCCGTATATGAAACAGTACCCTTCGACCAGTATTCTTCAATATTTTCTCCGCAAAGATCAGCCCAGAAATGGTTAACAGGAGTATTTGCAGAAATATGAGAAAATATTTTCTTAAAACTGAATCTCCTCATAGCACCATGAGAATAAGGCTCTGTTATAAAATAAGTACCGGACAAATCAACTCCTTCAAGCTGGCGGGAGGAGTTAAAACTTTCAATTATACATACAAAATCTGGTTTTATATCATTTCGGACAAGAGTCTTAAGCGCAGTTCCCACAACAAACAAAACATATCTGTCACGATATTTTTTCAAAGTTTCTATATTTCTATCCAGAGTCGGTCCTGCGGATACAATAACTGCTGTTTTGCCCTTGTACGAATCTTTTACCCTCAAAAGAGGTATTTCTTTCATCAAATTTGGAATATTATACAAGAGCATTACCAGATTCGGATAAAACTTTTCTTTTGTGTATTTTAAATCAAGAAAATATGAACCCACGTTAGATTTAAGTTTTCTTACCACTGATTCAAACTCCTCCGGATTCATTCTGCTTTGAGAAGGAAGCGAAATCATAAACGGGAAATTCTTAACGCCGGATTTTTTATAAACAGCTTCGCTTGCTTTATTAAAATCATCTGTCAGAAAAACATTGGGTTTGACTAAATCCTTAGAAAAATCTACCAGGTTGAAAACAGTCTTTAACAAATCTAAATCCGGCTCATAGAGAATTACTGTCCCTTTCGAGTTCAAACTTGCAACCTGAAAAAGATATCCCAATCCTATTCCGTAAATAAAATGAATGGAAACCGGTTCGTTGGTTGTACCTGCAAAAATAGACTGTGCTTCAAGAAGCGGATTTTCTCTATTGTGTAAGTAAGTATCTTTATATTTCAGGTTATAAAAATTATTCTCTCTTACAAGTTCCGGAACAGATTTCGGAATATAAGTCTGCAATTTTATTGCAAGCTCTCTGTTCTTTAAAGCCAACGCCTGAAGATTATTCTCAAATATACCCATAAAATCCGGCCTCTCTTTAATTACTTTTTGCGGAATTCAAAACTTCACCACGAAGCTGTCCGCAGGCAGCATCTATATCCGCACCGCGTTCAAGCCTTACCGTAACCTTTTTCCCTGAATGCTCAAGCAGATACTTGAATTTCATAATATCATTGTTTGATGATTTTTTATATTTTGTATCATTAACAGAGTTATACGGTATCAGGTTAATATTACATTTCAAATCCTTAAGAAGGTGTGCCAGTTCCTTAGCACATTCCGGAGTATCATTGAAATTGTGTATCATAATATACTCAACCGTAATCCGTCTGCCCGTTTTTTCTACATAACTTAACAGGGCTTTTTTAAGTTCATCAATAGGATACTTATTTTCAATCGGCATAATCTCAGCTCTCAATTTATGATTAGGAGCGTGAAGAGAAATTGCCAGAGTAGATTGAAGTTCATAAGAAGCTAATTCACTAATTTTAGGAACAATTCCGCTTGTTGAAAGAGTTATCCTTCTTGAGCCGATTTGAAAATCACTGTTAAATATTTCAAGAGCCTCCAGAACATTTTTAAGATTAAGGAGAGGTTCTCCCTGACCCATAAATACAATATTTGTAACCTTTAGCCCAGTATCGCGCTGAATGGTCAAAACCTGTTCAATTATTTCTTTTGCACTAAGGTTTCGGATAAATCCGCGTTTGCCGGTCGCACAAAAAGAACAGTTAACAGCACACCCCACCTGCGAACTTACGCAAGCCGTCAAATTTGCTCTGTTATCAAACCTCATAAGAACTGTTTCAACGCACTCTCCGTCCGGATATTCTATCAGGTATTTTAAAGTACCGTCAGAGCTCACCTGTTTTACCTTAATTTTTGTATCAGTAACTACAAATCTCTTTTTCAGTTCTTCTCTGAAATCTTTACCCAGATTAGTCATATCATCAATTGAAGAAACAGATTTTGCATAAATCCAGTTATGGATCTGTTTTGCCCGAAACTTTGTCGCTCCGAGTTCCTCCATTATTTTTTCCAATTCTTCAAGTCTGAGGCCTGCTAAAACTTCCATATCTTAACCTAATTTATTTTTGTAAAACTCTATAATATCAACCTTTGCCTTAAGCATCATTGCTGTTCTTGAAACAGACTTTTTCCATTCATTAAACGAACAAGATGAAGGCAGGAGCTTGAGCGGATTATGCGGAAAATCTTTGCACACATCCGGTCTGTTTTCGTAATCAGAACATTCATTACCGCTAAGTTTCGGACAATAATAGTAATAAATTTTCTGCTCCTCGACCAGCTCATTCAGCAGCTGAAAATACTCCGGATTTACCTTTTTAGCATCCTCCTCTTTTTCAAAAGGAACAAAAACCGAAACAAAGTCAGAAGCAAATTTATCACCTTTCATTGCTTTTTGCTTCAGCTGGGGATAAGAAAACTCGCTTGCGGCAAGTCTGCAGCAGGCTCCGCATCGAGAGCAGGCATACTCGGATTTTTTATCCATCATCATTTTATAAGTATTTTTTAGCTTTTGCCTGTAATCTCCCGCCAAAAATGCAAGTATCTTTAACTGCCATTCTCTGTATGCACAATTTGGAGGGTAAGGAGTAAACACATCTTTCTTTTCTATCTTACAATCCTTTACAGTGCAAACCGTACAAGGATTTGACGGTTTAAATTTGTTTACTTCCGACCTTATACTCTCAGCCGCCTCAACAAAAATCTGTTTATAATTATCCTTTAAATCATCATACTGTGTCTCTAAAGGAGTAAAATCCTGTTGATTAGTATTATTAAAAAAGTTCTCCATACTATAGATAGTACCATAAATTACCCGTCCCTACAATGAAGTTTTTGAATTAAAGGCTAGAATGTTAGTGGATATAAAAGAAAGGTCAAAATTATGTCAACAGAAAAACTTCAACTATACAAATGTAATATTTGCGGAAACTTAGTACAAGTAATACTTCCAGGCGCAGGAGAACTTGTATGCTGCGGCGAAGAAATGAAATTATTAACCCCTCATACAGAAGAAAACAACGAATTAACAGAAAAACATACCCCAGTTATAGAATCCGGCGAACAGGGGAGGTTTGTACACCTTAAATACCATCCTATGGAACAAAGCCACTACATTCAGTTTATAGAAGTTTATCCGAAAGATAAGAGCACTCTTCATCTCAAGTACCTAAAACCGGGTGATACTGCCGAATTTGATATAACAAATTTTGAAGAAGAAGTTGAAGCAACAGAGCTTTGCAACATCCATGGTTTATGGCGGAGTAAATAAACAAAGCAAGGAGTTAAAATGATTAGCAATACTATTAACGAAGTTCTGAATGAACAAATTAATAAAGAATTCTATTCCGGATATTTGTATCTCTCAATGTCAGCTCACCTTAAAGAACTCGGACTTAACGGGTTTGCATCCTGGACAAGACTTCAAGCTAAAGAGGAGGTAGAACACGGACTTAAAATCTTTGACTACCTTATAGACTGCAACAGCTTTGTAACCCTAAAACAAATCCGCACTCCGGAGTTTGAATTCAACGGAATCAGTTCAATTTTTAACCACATATATGAACACGAAAAATGCATAACAAGATCCATTATGGAAATTGCTAAAAAAGCCGAAGAAGAAAATGATCGAACAACCCTAAACTTTATAGACTGGTTTATTGAAGAACAAATCGAGGAAGAAGAAGCCGTAAAAAATATTATTAAACGTCTTGATATGTTTGGAGACGATAAAGTCGCACTCTACCTGATGGATCAAGAACTCGCAAAAAGAGTCAGCTAAAAGTAACCAAATATCACATAAAAAAAGAGCCTTTCAGGCTCTTTTTTTATTAACAAAATATACTTCCGGTTTTCTGTTCTGGAGTCAGGTGAACCCCTGTATTATCTCCAAAAATTTGCGGCGGCTGAGGTGTTGCCTGAGCCATATATGCTCCGCCTACAATTGCATTTTCTAATTCTGTTTTATGTCCCTGTCCGCCTATTGCTCCGATTCCGTCCATAATTTGACCTCTCTTTCTTTTTAAATATATACTTGATATATATATTAAGTATTTTTGTTAAGAGAAATTTCACTTTTTGACGAAAATTTTACAAAACTTTACATTATCTTGCCCGTTTGTATTTCAAAATCAGAACAAACGGAATAATTAAAACTATTATAAGAGCCAATATAGTAAAGACATCAAAGAATGAAGCAAGACGCGCCTGAGACAAAAGTTCTCTGTACAAAGATCCTCCCGCTTTTCTTGATGCAACATACGCAGGATAGTAGTGCATAAATTTAGACTGCGCAGCCATTAGCTTAGCGTGATAAACCGGATTTTCAGTAGAAAGATTTGCTACAAAATAATTTTGATAAACCTGTGAAACTCTTGCTATAAACGTCGAAGAAACAGAGGTCGCAATAGCTGTCACAATATTTTTGAATAAAGCATGCAACGCTGCAGCATCGGCAGTTTTTGATGCTGGAAGCGTCTGAAATGATAATGCCGTAATCGGTACAAACGCAGTAGGGACACCTATACATAGTAATATATTAGGAAAAACTATACTTTCCATTGAGGAAGAAGGATTCATCTGAGTAAGCATCAACATTGAAACCGCAATAATAACAAATCCGATTATTGCAAGGAGTTTAGGATTAACAAATTTTGATATTTCTCCGACAACAAGCAAACCTATAAAACAAATTACCGCCCTTGGGAACATTGCTAAACCTGACATAGAAGGGCTATACCCTATCATACTCTGTACAAACATCGGAACCAAAAGAAGCGTAGAATAAATGGTTACATTAATAAATGAACTTATTATAGTACCTACAAGGAAGTTTCTGTCCTTAAATACTCTTATATCAATTACCGGATACTTATACTCAAGCTCCCAGACATAGAAAAATACAAATGAAAAAATACAAATTCCCGTCATCCAGCAAATCCAGGTCGCATCAAACCAGTTCCACTGCTGTCCTTTATCAAGAATTACCTGCATACAGCCCATTGCAAGTACAATAGATATATATCCGGCATAATCAAATTTTTTATTATACTTAATTTTTTCCACAACATCATCAGCAATTAAAAACTTAATCATAATAAGAGATAATAAGCATAATGGAATATTGGCTATAAAAATCCACTGCCACGAAAAATTATCCGTTAAATAACCGCCTATAAACGGTCCCGCTAATGGTGAAAACATTGCGGCAACACCAAACAAACTCATCGCAACCCCGCGCTGATTAGGCGGGAAGGCTTCAAGCAGAAAAGCCTGACATAGAGGAAGTATGCATCCGCTTCCGATACCCTGAACAACTCTGGCTGCAATTAATGTCTGTAACGTTGGCGCAATAATACATAAAAAGCAACCGAGAGCGAAAACCGCAATACTGTAAAGCATAAGAAGTTTTTTCCCGATTCTTCTTACCAGATAACCGGTTATAGGCAGCATCAGCCCGCCTGATATAATATAACAGGTTACAACCGTATTTGCTTCATACTGTGTCGCTCCGTAAAACCCTGCAATATGCGGCTGGCTTACGTTCGTACCCGAAGAAGCCGCAAGAGCAAGAAATGAAGGAAGTAACACCGCTATAGCAATTATATAGGGATTAACTCGTTTTTCCTGAATTTCTTCTTCCATAATTATTTAATTTTTACTTTTGGAACTACTGACATTCCCGGAACAATATTATAGTTTGAGATATCTTCATCAAAGACTATTTTTACGGGAACTCTCTGTACAATTTTTACATAACTGCCGACGGCATTTTCAGGCGGGAACAAGCTTGACTTAGCACCCGTTGAGCGCTGAATACTGTCAACATGTCCTTGAAATCTCTTATGACCGTATGTATCAACCTTAATACTTACAGGCTGACCCGGTTTCATATTGGTAAGCTGTATTTCTTTAAAGTTAGCAACTACCCAAACCTGTTCGGGAACTATATTCATTAAAGGCTGACCTACAGAAACATAGTTGCCTTTTTCAACGCTTCTTGCAGAAACTTTTCCGTCCTGCGGCGCATATATTTTTGTATATTGAAGATTTAACTTAGCCTGCTCGACTTCAGCCTCAAGCCTTTTTATTGCAGCCTCGCTTGCCTGTTCTTTTGCTTTCCCTGAAGCAAGAGCATGCTGGGAAGCCATTGAACTCTCCTGCGCGGAATTAAAATTGGCCAGAGCTACATCATAAGCCGTTTTACTTTTTTCGTAATCCTGTTTTGAAACAATACCGTCTTTATAAAGTTCAGAATATCTGTCAAAATCACGTTTTGCAAAAGTTAACTTAGACTCTGCAGAAGTTATATCTTCAAACGATCTGTTAACAACTGAAACACTTTCATCAACTCTTCTTTGGGACATATTCAAATCTGCCTTGGCTTCGGCCAACTTTGCTTCTGCTTGATCAAGAGCCACCTGAAAATCATTCGGATCTAATTCAACAAGCAAATCACCTTTTTTAACATCCTGATTATCATCCACAAGAAGTTTTATAACAGGAGCAGAAACCCTCGGAGCTATTGAAACTAAACGACCTTCTACAAAGGCATCATCTGTTGACTGATAAAACGTAGCATGGATTGCAGCATAAATACCCGTCATTATAAGAAGTATAGCGGTAAGAGTAGGAACATAAACCCTTTTTTTCATATACTCAGGTCTTCTGTTCTTTA
>CALVCR010000004.1 GCA_944326125.1 Candidatus Gastranaerophilales bacterium
CTTCTTTAAGTTTTCCGTCTTTTGTAAACGGTCTGGCTTTGATATCAATGCAAGTGTTGTCAGGAAGTACAATTTGCTTGAATACCAGATTAACTCTTGCATTCTTGTTAAACATTTTTGGTTTTTCGATTTTTGTGATTTCTGCAACAATTTTAGTATTGCAAGGCAGAATCAAAGTACCTTCACAAGTATAAAGTGCTTCAGGTACTACGAAATGAATAAGCTCTCCGGCTTGGTGGCATTTTGAGAAGAATTTTTCATCAAATGCAAATTCCAGCACGTTACCTTTTTCAACCGTTCTTCTAACATTAGTAATTTTTACTTCATTGCACGGGGCTTTTTTGTGAACATCAAGGTGTTCAACGGAACATGTTTCCGCAATAGCAGGGATTGTATTAAGTCCCATTAACGAAATTAATGAAAGAAGTGCCATTAATCTTTTAAACATAATATGACTCCTATTTATTAAATTCAATCATAGTATAACAAATGAAATTATATTTTTCAATCCTTTTATATTATAATGATAAAAGAAATTAGAAGGAGACTGTTATGCTGCATTATTTCTTGGGTTCGTATATTGTAACTATTCTTGGTTTAACAGCTGCTTACTTCTGGGGAGAACACGTTCATAACGGAACAGGCCTTTCTTGTATCTTTATAGCTTTTGTTCTTGCTATATTGGAAGTAAGTTTGTCTTTTGATAACGCTGTTGTTAATGCTATGAAGCTTGAACATATGTCTGAAAAATGGAGACATCGCTTTATTACCTGGGGGATACTAATTGCTGTATTCGGGATGAGATTTTTATTCCCGCTGGCAGTTGTTGCAATATTTGCGAAGTTAAATATTCTGACGGTTCTTGATATGGCGCTTAATGATGTACATCAGTATGCGCATTATCTGGAATTAACTCATGCTCCGATTGTATCTTTCGGCGGGGCCTTTCTTCTTATGCTTTTTATGGATTATTTTACAGAGCAGAAAAAGGATGTACATTGGATTTCGTTTGTTGAAGTTCCGATGCAGAATCTTTCTAAAATAAAAGGAATTTGTTCTATTGTTACATTGTGTGCGATCGGAATTGTTTTATTGGAACTTCCTGCGGAAATAAGACAGAGCGTACTTTTATCCGGTATTTCCGGTATTATAACTTATCTTGCTATAGACGGGCTTGCCGAGTGGCTTGAGAAAAAGCAGGAAGAAAGGGCAAAACTCTGTGCGGATACTGTTAAGTGCTCAGGTTTGGTGGGATTTTTATATCTTGAACTTATAGATGCATCATTTTCCTTAGACGGCGTCCTCGGAGCGTTTGCTTTAAGTAAAGATATTCTGATTATTACAATAGGTTTGTTTATCGGTGCAATGTTTGTAAGATCTCTTACAATTATGCTGGTGGATAAAAAGACTCTTAACCATTATCCGTATTTGGAACACGGTGCACACTGGGCTATAGGAGTTCTTGCAGTTTTAATGTTTGTTTCTACAATCAGAGCTGTCCCTGAAGTAGTAACAGGACTTTTAGGTTTAATCATTATTGTCTCAGCATTTATTAGTTCATTAGTTGAGAATAAAAAATCTCAGGGTTAGGGATGGAATTAAAGGACAAAAATCTTTATTATGTTGGCGGAGTAGTCCGGGACGAGATTCTCGGGCTTCCGAGTCTTGATATTGATTATTGTTATGAAGGTAATGCTATTGAGTTTGCAAAAACAAATGACCTTAATATTATAAAAGAGAATCCGGACTTTGGAACGGTAAGGGTTTTACTTGAAAATCAAGAAATAGATATAGCTTCTACCAGAACGGAGTCCTATCCTAAGCCAGGCCATCTCCCTGTGGTGGATAAAATCGGCTGCGCATTGATTGACGATCTTAAGCGTCGGGATTTTACAATAAATGCAATGGCTAAAAATACGCTTACAGGTGAGATTTATGATTATTTTAATTCCCGTGATGATATAAAAGATAAAAAACTAAAAGTCTTGCATAAAAACAGTTTTATTGATGATCCTTCAAGAATAATAAGAGGATTAAAATTTTCTGCAAGATTCGGTTTTGAATTAGATGTGGAAACAAAGAATCTCCAAGAGGAGTATCTTAAGAATATAAACTATGATATGAGCTATCATCGAATCAAAAAAGAACTTAGAGAAACTTTTAATCTCAATAGTGATAAGCTGCTTCGTAAATTTATCAATAACGGAATTTATAAACTGTTAGGTCCAGAACAAACCATTCCGGAAATCAAAGGGTCTGCAGAAACTTTGGTAAATTTAGTTAAAATTCATAATCCCTGGATTGTTTATGCGGGATTGTTTGATTTATCAATTTTAGAGCTGACTAAAGATGAAGCTGATATTATAGATGCTTTTGAAAAACTGAGGACTGTGCCATTTGAAAGTGAGTGGAGTTTATACAGAATGTTTTCAGCCTGCCCGCCGGAGAGTATAATTCTCTGGGGTCTTGTAAGAGAGTATGATTTAGCGTATCATTATCTTAAAAGTTTAAGACAAATCAAACCTTCTGTAACAGGAAATGATTTGATAAAATTAGGGGTAGAAAGAGGGAAGCTCTATAAAGAAATTTTCGATTTTTTAACGGAAGAAAAATTTAAGAATCCGGAATTAACGAAAAATGACGAGTTAGAACTTATAAAAAGCAAGTATTTATGATTAAATCTGTTTTAAGTAGAATTATTAACTGCAAATTTCACATAAGAGGAATTTTAAATCCTTTTCTTAGTATGCAGATTAATTCTATCGGCAATTGGAGAGGAGTAAATGATGCAAGTCGTGAGAAACCTCTTATAGTATCTTTAACTTCTTATGAGGACAGATTTCAGGATTTACCAAAGACTATATATTCTTTGCTTAATCAATCTTTGAGACCTGATAGAATAATATTATGGCTTGATGAAAAAGGAGATGATTTAACCACCCTTCCGTATGAGATTACAAGATTTATTAAAAACGGATTAGAAATAAGGTTTGTCAAAGATATAGGCTCATATACAAAGGCTGTATATGCATTTGAAAATTTTCCTGATGCTGTTATTGTTACAGCTGATGATGATATTTATTATCCGAAAAATTGGCTTAAGTATCTGTATTTATCTTATATATCAAATCAGGATGATATCCATTGTCATAGGGCGCACAGAGTCGGGGTAAATAACGGGAAATTGTTGCCTTATGAAAATTGGCAAAAACAGGTAGATGAGGAATCTGCCAGATATGATAATTTCTTGACAGGTGCTGGCGGAGTATTATATCCTCCGGAATGTTTTTCAAAGGAGGTTTTGAGAGAAGATGTTTTCCTGAAATATGCTCCTTCGGCCGATGATATTTGGTTTTGGGTTATGGCTCTTGTGCATGGTAGGAAAATAAGGGTTGTTAAAAATCATTACAAAACACTTATTTGTACCAATCTGTTCAAACATTTCTTCGGAAAAACTCTTTATGCCAAAAATAAGAATGGAGAGAATGATCTTCAGTTAGACAACTTGATGAAATTTTATTCAAACAATGTTTTATCAAAACTTAAGGAATAATGATGCAGGACAAAAGGAATTTTCTTATAACGGGGTATTATTTTTACGGCTGGCATGGTTCATTAATACATATTTGCGAGCTTGCAAAGTCTCTTAAATCTAAAGGCTTTTGCGTTTATTTGGCCGGAGTGGAAATATCCTCTGAGATAAAAAACTATGTGTCTGAGTTTGCTGATTTATATTTCTTTGACGATTTGCCTTTGGATGTGGTTTATGACTATGTTTTGGCATATCATGAACCTATTGGCACTTATTTAATTGAAAAAGGTTTAAAATATAAAAAAATGGCTTTCGGCTCTCTGTCTTCAATTGTGACCCTGGAGGTGCCAAGCTTATTGTGTAAGTATGGTTTTCCTCTCGTTGTTCATAATAAAAGACTTGAAGAGTATATGAAGGAGTTGTTTTCTCCGGATAATATAAATACGTATGTCTTTATTAACAGTGCCCCTGAGGAATTTATTCGCGATGTTAATCTCTCAGGACAATTAAAAAATATTGCAATAATTTCTAATCATTTGCCGGAAGAACTTTATGATGCAGTAAGGATTTTAAAAAAGAATAATATTAATGTGGATATATGCGGAAAGAAACATAACTATTCCCTTATTACTCCGGAAATTTTATCGAAGTATGACCTTATAATTACAATAGGAAAAACCGTCCAGTATGCTTTATCAATGGGTATCCCTGTGTATAATTATGATCATTTCGGCGGGGAGGGATATTTAAGACGGAGTAATCTGGACAGGGAAGAATTTTATAATTTTTCCGGAAGAAGCAGTTTTAGAAAACTTTCCGCAGAAGCTCTTTCGAATGAAATTCTTGATGGATACAGCGCTGTTCTAAGTGAAATGGATGAAATTAAAGCGATTGCAAGAAAAAGGTATTGTCTAAGTTCTAATTTGGATTCACTTTTATCTTATCTTGATAAGACAGAAGTGCGTATTCCGGACTCATCTGATTGGAAAATTTATAAAACACGGTGTATTCAGTTTGCAAAAACAATTATAAGTAATAAGAAAACTAGTGACAATATGATAAAGATACTTTTTCCTGTAAAATTATTTTATACATTAATTAATAAGCTGACTTTTGGTAAATGTTTTAAGAATAAATTATCAATGTTGGAATTTTGGGATAAGGTAGGATAGCAGATGGCTAAAACTCTCAGTATAATAACATTAACACTTAATAATCTTGAATATACTAAAAAATATATTGAAAGCTTGTACCGTTTTACCTCTGATTTTGAACTTATTATTGTAGACAACGCTTCAACAGACGGTACTGTTGATTATCTTGAATCGTTGAGACTTGAAAAGGATAATGTAAAAGTTATTTATAATGAAGGAAATAAGGGATTTTCCAAGGGTAACAATCAGGGCATTGAAATAGCAGAAGGCGAATATATAGGGTTTTTAAATAACGACATTCTTCTTTATCCGAATTGGTTTGAAAAAATAAAAGAGGTTTTTGATAAAGAAAATGCCGGGTTTGTTTCTCCAAGACATATTAATCCTAATTACAATCTAACTAATGAGCATACTTATATTGAATATTTTGAACATTTTAAGTACGAAAAATCATATGAAAAGAACTTTGATGAGTGTGTTTTTTCCTGTGTAGTTACAAAAAAAGAAGTCCTTGAAAAAATCGGTACTTTTGATGAAAATTATTCTCCGGCATTTTTTGAAGATAATGACATAAAATATAGGGCTATCCTTGCCGGATATGGCGTTTATGTAGTTAATACAATTTGTTTCTTTCATTTCGGTTCAATTACATCGGTTGAACATGATGATAATTTAGAACAAAACAGAGCATACTATTATTCTAAATATCCTTTTGCCGAGTACCTCTCAACTATAGGTGATGAAAACGGAAGGTTAAAGCTCTCTACCAGACATTTTCAAAATTTTCCTTTGAACATAGTTTATAAGCTTTATCTTTTCTGGCTTAAGATAGTAAAAAGATTTAAAAGGTTAGGAAAATGAAGCTTCTTTTTGACTGTACAGAACTCTCATATTATAAAGAATCCTCAGGACATCGTGCCGGAGTGTTTTATGTTGCACTGAATCTTTTTAATGAGTTAAAAAAACAGGGAATTGATATTACTTTTCATTCTGATTTCAGACGATATTATTTTATGAAGAATCTGAAAGAGTTTGAGGGCATTCCCCTTTTAAGGGAGCGTTCTTTTTTAAACCGGTTAATTTCTAAAATACTGTATGTTACCAGAAATTTTCCGTACCCTGTTTGTTATGCGCTCACTGTGCTTGCAAGATTTTATGATAAATATTTATACAGAATTAATAAAAAGAACCTGACGCAGCTTAAAGATTTTGATGTGTATTTTTCCCCGTTTACACCGCCGTCAAAAGAGATTGAGGCTGCTAATTTAAAACGATTCAGGATGATACACGACGTTATTCCTATTGTGGAAAAAGGAATGAGCAAAAATACAAAAGACTGGCATAATAAGGTTTATAACTCGATAAATGAACATGATTATTATGTTACTAATTCCGAGTACACAAGATTAGACGTCTTAAAATACTTTCCTTTTATAAAAGAAGAAAACATAAAAACGACTCTTCTGGGGGTAAATGAAAATTTTACTCCGAAGGAAACCGCAGCGGATTTTAAGTACGTTTTTTCACTTTGTACAATGGGGAAGAGAAAGAATGTAATATTCGGTATAAAAAACTTTTTTAAATTTATAGAAAAAAATAATATTTCAGATTTAAAGCTGGTTCTTGGCGGAAGTACATGGAGACGCTTTGAAAATGTTCTTAATACTGAACTTTCACATATTGACAGATCAAAAATTGTTCTTACGGGATATATTAAAGATGAAGATTTGCCATCGTACTATTCTAACGCGCTCATGTTTATTTACCCATCTTTGTATGAAGGCTTTGGTTTGCCGGTTTTAGAGGCAATGAAATGCGGCTGTCCGGTTATTTCTTCAAACAGGTCTTCTTCGCCGGAAGTTCTTGGTGACTGCGGTATCTTGATTAATCCGGAATCTGATTCGGAAATGATTGAAGCATTTGAAAAAATGTACTATGATGCCGATTTTAGGGGGAAATGTATCGAAAATGGCTTAAATAGAGCTTCTGAATTTACCTGGGAACGATGTGTGTCAGAACTTCTTGAGTTTATTAAAGAAAAGACTGTTTAGTAAGTTAAAAAGCCTTTTTTCTATAAATATAAGACCGATTCTGCACTCATTCGGAAGATTTTGGAGTGCTATGTAACGGATTTTTCTGTAAAGATTAGGTCTTTCAAAAATATCTTCTTCTTGGACAAGTAATCGTTGTTCATTTTTTTTGATTAAATCAGCAGGATAGTTCCCGATAACATCTTCCCAGCCTTTTATAAGACCTCTTTTTACAAGAGCTGTTTTTAAAAACGGGAATTTATACCATTTGATCAGTCGTCTCCATTTTGCGGCAAGCGGATTTACGGTATGTTTGTATCTGTTGATATACAGCGAGCTTTTGAACCCGTTTGCCCATAAGAGTCTGCTTAATCCTATTTCGTATTCAAGAACTATATCATCTTTGTTTTCTTTCCGTTCAATTGTATTTATAAAATCTAAGAATGTTTTGGATTCAAAAACAGTTTTTTTAAGCAGCAGAAAACAGCTTTGAATATGGGGAATAAATGCTTCTACATATCCATTTCCAACTTTTTTTATACCATAGCTGTTTTGAGTCAGCCCCCAGAAATCACAGCGTTTTTTATCCATTTTCTTAAAAACGTTTTCCAGAGGATAAAAAGGTCCGTAGAAAGAATCATTGCACAATAGAAGTTCTTCAAACTGCAAGTTCTCTTTTCTGGCAAACAAAAACCCTCTTTTGTAGGAGCCAAAGTCATATTCTCCATGCTTTCCGATAATAAAATAATCAGCAATTCCTTCTATTTTTTCCGGTGAGCAGTCTGTATCAGATACAAAAATAATGTAATCACAAATTTTTTTTAGCTCTTTTAGATAGTAAATAACGTAATCATCTATTATATTATCTTTATCCCAGTGAGCAAATACGCAGAGTCGTTTCATATGTGTTATTTTAGCATGAATTTTGGCTATTGACAGCAGTTATATTAGTGAATGGTGAATTGTGAGTCGTGAATCGTGGTTATAAAGTACTTTAAGTAAACATTACTTATATTTTGAAATTTTAATACTTCGGCTCACAATTCACTATTCACGGTTCACGAGCAAACAGATTTCGCCTCTGAGTCAGTAATGACAATAGGCAGTTAGTAGTCTATTAAATTCATCTATTTATTTGATTACAAAACTTAATAAATCTTTTAAACTATGTATATTAATTGGGGAGAGATATGGCAAAAACTAATTTAAAAGAGAAAAAAGCCGCTTCAAGTGCAAAGCTGAAAGTCGTTGATGATAGTGCGATTAAAACCACTGCATATAGTGATATAAATCTTAAGCAGTGGAGAAATTATGAACATATTAAAACAGATACGCTGTGGGAATTTCCTTCAAGATTAAAGGAAGGCGGGCATTCCAATGAGTATCATGGAAATTATATTCCACAGATTGCTCAGCAGATTTATGAAAGATTTACCAAGGAGAATGACGTTGTCCTGGATCTTTTCTTCGGTTCCGGAACTTCCGGTATCGAAGCGATAAATATGAAACGACGTTGTATCGGGGTTGAATTAAAAGATGATTTGGTGGAAACGGTTTCTAAGAAATTTACCCAGAAACAGCTTGTAACAGATGTAAATATTATATGTGCGGACTCTGCAAGTCTTGATGCTAAAGAAAAAGTTCAGGCAAGACTTGACGTTATGGGTAAGAAAAATGCCCAGCTTTTAATGCTGCATCCGCCTTATGACGATATTATTAAATTTTCTGACAGAAAAGAAGATTTGTCTAATTGTGCAACTACGGAAGAGTTTTATGATTTGTTTGAAAAAGTGGCTAAAAACGGATATGACCTTCTTGAGAAAGGTCGTTTTGCCTGCTTGATTATAGGGGATAAATATGCTAATTCACAGCACATTCCTCTCGGATTTGAATGTATGGCAAGAATGAATAAACTCGGGTTTATTACTAAAGCTATAATTATAAAAGATATGCAGGGTAATGAAAGGGCGAAAGGAAAAACTGCCAATTTATGGCGTTATAGAGCTCTTGCCGGCGGATTTTATATCTTTAAGCACGAATATGTTATGGTATTCCAAAAAGTATGACAGAAGAAGGGTTGATTTTAAAGGTTCGAATAGTTCCTAATTCTTCCAGAAACGAAATAATATTGGAAGATGAGTTTATTAAGGTTAAAGTAACAGCCCAGCCTGTGGAAAATAAAGCAAATAAAGCTTTGGTGGAGTTTCTTTCAAAGACGTTTAAAGTACCTAAAACAAGTATTCAAATTGTAAAAGGCGCGGCTTCTAAAGATAAAACGCTGTTGTTTAATGTTGACGAAGTTAAAAAAACAGAGATAATTTCAAGATTGACAAAATAATTTAAAAAATATACTATTGTTATACGAGAGTTAAGAGGATGTTCTATTATGAATAAGCGTTGGTATGATGTTGATCCTACAGTTAGTCTGGCAGTAAGTCTTATGAGAAATGCTAATATTATGACTCAGTATAAGTGTGCAGATTATATAGTCAACAAGTCTAAAGAACATGGGATTGATCTTTCTGAAAATATTCTTACTGATGCTTTTAATTATGTTTTAAGAAGATGGTATGATACTGACCAGAAAATTGCAGAAGCTTTTGAGTATCTTAAGCTTATGCCGTTGGAACTCCAAAAAGAACTGTCGCTGGAGTTAATTAATCTTCTTCAAGAGGAAGAAGTACACTAAGAAGAATGGAAAATTTTATTACATTAGCCACGAATCCTGCAATAATATCAGTAGTTTTACTGTGTATTTTATGCTTAAAAAAGGTTAATGTTCTTCTTTCCATAATAGTTTCAACCCTTGTTGCCGGTTTGCTTGCCGGGATGAATGTTGAACACGCAATGAATGTTTTTATATCCGGAATGGGGGGGAATTCTGAGACAGCGTTGAGTTATATACTTCTCGGAACTTTTGCTGCGACAATGGCGCATTCAGGTTTTACCGATAAATTGTCAGATAAGATTACTAGATTTATATCAGGCAGAAAGTATGTTTTGCTTTTAATTTTGACATTGATTTCCATGGCATCTCAAAACTTAATTCCGATTCATATAGCATTCATCCCTATTATCATTCCGCCGTTATTAAATACAATGAACTCTTTAAATATAGACCGTCGAGCGGTATCATGTGTGCTTGCATTCGGTTTAAAGATGCCTTATATAACGATTCCTGTCGGCTTCGGGCTTATATTCCAGAATCTTATAGCTGATAATATGGTTCAAAATGGGGTGCAGGTTTTGAGATCGGATGTTTGGAAATCAACTTTTATCCTGGGGCTGGCAATGTTAACCGGGCTTATTATTTCTGTGTTTATAACTTATAGAAAGCCCCGTCAATATGCGGATAAACCTATTGCCGGATTATCTGACCAACCTAAACCATGCAGCAGATATACCGCCTGGGTTGTAGTTCTTGCGGCGATATTAACCTTTGCCGTTCAATTGTTGACACACTCTTTACCATTGGGTGCTCTTGTCGGTTTGGGAGTTATTTTTACTCTAAAAGTTATTCCTAAAGAAAAGATGGACCATATGATGAATGAAGGTATTTATCTTATGGGTTATGTTGCATTTGTAATGCTTGTAGCAGCGGGTTACGCAGCGGTATTAAAGGAATCAGGAGCTATCGAAACTCTTGTTACTACGATACTATCTGTTTTACCTGAAAATATTTTAATTACATCCTTAATATTCCTGCTAATAGGTCTTTTTATAACAATAGGAATCGGAACCTCCTTTGGGACGATTCCGATTCTGGCTGTATTGTTTGTTCCTGTATGTGTGAAGATGGGGTTTAATACACAGCAAATAGTTGTTTTATTGGCTGCCGCTGCTGCTTTGGGGGATGCGGGCTCTCCGGCTTCTGATACGACTCTCGGCCCGACTGCGGGATTGAATGCCGATGGCCAGCATAATCATATTTTTGATACTTGCATCCCGACTTTTCTTCACTACAATATAGCTTTAATTATATTTGCTATATTAGGAGTTTATCTTTTTGCTTAGCTGTTCAATCCGTAGTTAAAGTCTTCCTGGATGTTAGAAGAAAGCATTGTCTTAGTAGATTCAATGTAAGCATTAACTTCTTCAAGTTCAGCACTTGCTGTAGTGATCTGAGCGTCTACTGCTGTTTCCCAAGCTGTCATTTCATCTAATTGATCTTGAAATTGAGCTGTGATTTTGTCGATTTCTTCTTCAAAATCAGGGATTTCAGTGTAATCTAAGTATGCTTCCTGTAATTCAGCATCATTATCATATAAATCTTTAAAATAGTCTCTTACTTCGTGTTGTTGTGCGGACTTCAAAGATTGCAAATCAGCTTGTGAATAAGTTGCTAAAGATTTTTGAGTCTGATACTCAGTTATTTCAAGGTTTAACTGATTTCTTCTCAACTTGTAGCTTAAAAGTGTTTCGTTTAAATTTGCTATTGCCATCTTTCGTCACCATCTTTTTAAATCTTACATATATATAAAAACAAATAACGAAAGCGTATTTCAAGCTTATATAAAACTGTTACAAAACTTAACAAAACTATTTAATTAAAGCTTGAATTTCTTTGAACTTAGGGTTTTTCGCACCTTTTAGAAGTTCGAATAAAACCATTTCTGTTGTCTTAATATGTACTCCATAGTCTCTCATATATTTTAGGGCATTAATATATTCATCAAGGGTTCTGCTTCCGCATGCATCTTTAACAAGGTGAACTTCAAAGCCGTTATCTATTAAAGAAGAAGCTGTTTGGTGTACGCAAATGTGGGTTTCAATTCCAAAAAGCAGAACTTGCTTACGTCCGCTGTTTTTTAAAGCGGCCAGAAAATCCATATCAGAAACTGCATTGAAGGCTGTTTTTTCTTGGTAAAAAGCCTCGGAAAGGGCATTTTTAATAGCAGGAATAGTGCCCCCTAAACCTTTTGGATACTGTTCTGTAATAAAGACCGGAATTCCGAGCAATGAAGCTGCCTTTGCCATAATTTCAGATTGCTTTTCTAATGTTCCTGCATTAAATACAGCATTTAAAAGTTTATCTTGAACATCAATAATTAATAAAAGACTGTTTTCAGTATTAAGTATTGTCATAATTGCTCTCCTTTTTGTATTCAGAAATAAATTGTTCCAGCAAATCTTCTAATAATCCGGATTCTAACTCTTCAGGGTCCAGTGTTATGCGTTTTGCGTCAATGTTGGAGGAATCTTTTTGATATGTTATGTCAATATTAATTTTAGAGAATCCGGGACTTGTAATTCTAAAGCAGCTGTTTGAGCGGCGTCCTTTTATATAGAAAGTTCCGTAACCTTCTCCGGAGCCTTGGCTTAAAGATATTCCGGGCAGTTTGTCCGTATACTTTTGCTGTATTTGATAAAAAACCGGAGATATGACTTGTTCCATTTTCTTACTAAACTCCTGTCTAAATAACTTAAAATTAGAGTGTTCAGAAGGCGCAGATTGAATTATACTCAGCGGAACAGGTTTATCATTAACAGAATCTTTGTCATAGTTTATTGCTTCATGAAGTCTGTTAAGAGCTTCATTGATTAGCTGCTGCCTTTTCTGGTTTGTTATGGTGGAAATTCCGGCGTAAATCTTTTGAGGAAGAGCGCTTTTAATTTTTTCCCATACTACTTTAGCAGAATTTACATCAATATCAAACATAATAAGAAAATACTTATTAGGTGCAAAATTCATAAGGATGTCGTTTCTTCTTATATTATTTAATATTGCAGTTTCAATCATATTTGATGTAAGAAGAAATTTTGCTTTGTCATTAGGGGAGATTGCCATAAATACAGCTTTCAGTGGGTGCTTCCCCAGAATTTCCAGTTCTTTGTCAATGATAAATTCATAGTTCAGAAAGACTTCATTGTTTTTTGTTATAACGTTATTTCTGACAAGAATCTCTCTATACTGTCTGTTTTTTTCTAATAAAGATGATACGCTAAGAGCGGGGATAAGTCTTGATTGAAATTCTTTATCAGAGGTTAAGACGGTAATATAGTCGAACATGCCGTCCTTATAAGCTTTTAGTTTAAATTCGTCATCCTCATTGAACGCAGAAACGATAACAGGATTCCCTTTGAGCAGCTTTAGAAGGTCGAGTGTTTTTTCTTGCGCTCCTTCGCTATTAACAATTATTGCGGCAGTCTGAATAAGATGAAGCTTTTCCGGTATCTCATCAAATGTAAACGAAAAAACTTCATCGCTCTTTCTGAGAGAGAGTTTGGCTTTAATGTAATCAAAAAAATCCGTATCCTCAGATACAAGAACAATCTTATTTGCCATAAGACTTAATCCTCTATGTTAATTCTGATATTAAGAGGTTAGATTTTTCCGTAATAGCTGCGCGTAAATCTTCTATATCCGCAAAATCAATCCCCATAGTTTTGAGGAAATCTTTGTCAATAACGTTAGGATTATAGTTTTCCTGCATAAGCTTGTCTACTAAACAAACCAGATTACAAGGTACCGGGATTGAAGACAAGCTAGGGTTATGGTGGTAAGAAATGATATTGGCAAGCAGAATAGGAAGCTGCCATCTTTTTGCAAGGAGGGCACCTGTTTTTACGTGATCTGAATCAAAATATTTCTTTTCCGCTTCTAAAATATCAGCACCGTCAGCAACTGCGCTCAAGACTTTTGCATAACCTTTTTCGTTAGACATATGTAAAACAATTTTCCCTACATCATGGATAAATCCTGCAATAAATGCTTCATCAGAGTCCATAATCTTGGTAAGATTTGCCAGATATTCGCAACCTGCTGCCACTCTTATGGAATGTTTCCACAGCTCTTTATCGCCCTGATTAGACATCATTGGTTTCATGGCAACGGCGACTATGATGTTTTTTACCTTAACCATTCCCAATAGAGAGAGGGCTATATTAATAGAACTAATTTGCTGTGAAAATCCATAGTAAGCTGAATTAACCAGTGCAAGAATTTTGATTGTAAGAGACTGGTCGTACATAACCATGTCCCCGAGTTCTTTCATACTTACAGTGGGTTTTTTCATAAGGTTAAGCACCTTAACTATAACACTAGGCATTGCCTGTATATCTTTTACTGAATTTACCAGTTCAATAGTTTTGTCCATATCGTATTTACCTTTTATATTACTATTATAACATATGTTTTTATACTTGTAAGTGTTTCTTAATTGATAAGAAGCTTCCGCTGGCACCGAAGGCGGTTCCTATCAATAATAATGATATTATAACAATATTCTGCGCATATGCAGGTGACGGTATGAGGAAAAATTTATGTACGTTTAAAAGCAGACTTTGTACCCAGTTAAGCGGGAGTACCGCAATAATTGAGGAGACAAAACCATAGAAAGCTCCCTGCATAACAAGCGGTGTTTTAATATACCAGTTGCTTACACCCATAAGTCTCATAATTTCAATCTCATCTTTTCTGGATTGAATTACAAGCTGAATGGTATTGTTAATAATCGTTATTGTTAAAGCTGCAGATATAATTATAACAAAGAACATAGTTGTGTTAACGATATGAGTCAAGAACTGTATTTTCTTTGCAAGTTCTTTTGCATACCCCATATCTTCAACTCCGGACATAGGTTTTATCTGGTTAAATACTTCTGTTATATTTTCCGGCTTATCAACTTTGACTCTCAAGGTATCCGGCAGCGGGTTTTCAATATCTTGAAGCCCGAGTTCTTTTTTAAGCCCGCTCCAGGATTCTTCTTTCGGAATTAAACGAACCGATTGTACATGCTTAATTTCTTTAATTCTGTCTTTTACAATTGAAGATGAAGCATTGGACTTGAGATAAACAGATATTTCCAATACGTTTCCAAGCTCGTTTGCAAAAGTTGAAAGAGATAACGTGAACCTGAATAATACCCCAAACAGTGTTAATATTGCAGCCATTGTTGTAATAATAACAAGGTTAATAATTCCTGTTCTTTTTATATCATTAACGGCTTCCATTACGATTCGGTAAGCAATACGAAGCTCGCACAGCCAATCTTTCGGAATGTGCTTCTTTACCTGTTTTTTTAGCTGCTGTCTGCTATTGTCCATAAGTACCTGCCTGAATATCTCTTATAATTTCACCGTGCTCCAGAGTTAAAACTCTTTTTCTGAATCTGTCAACCAGCGTATAGTCATGAGTAGAAACAATAACCGTAATACCTCTTTGATTAATTTGTTCAAGAATCTGCATAATTTCAAGCGAGTTTTTCGGGTCAAGGTTTCCGGTAGGTTCATCCGCAATTAATAATGGCGGTCCGTTTACAAGAGCTCTTGCGATGCTTACTCTCTGCTGTTCGCCGCCTGAAAGTTCAGATGGTTTAGCTTTTGCTTTATCTAAAAGACCTACAACTTTTAAAGCACCGGTAACACGGGTTCTGATTTCGGAAGAACTAATTCCTAAAGTTCTTATCACGTATGCGATGTTATCATACACTGTCTGGTTTTGCAAAAGCTTGTAATCTTGGAAAACAATTCCCATGCATCTTCTTAAGTTCGGAACTTTATCTGATGGCAGATTTGCAATATTAATGCCGCCGATTAAAACTGTTCCGGTAGTAGGGGTTTCTTCTTTATAAAGAAGTTTCATCAAGGTAGATTTTCCTGCCCCTGATGCTCCGGTAACAAAAACAAACTCCCCTGATAAAATATCAAGATTAATATTCTTTAACGCATAATTGTTTTTGTATTTTTTTGTAACAGATCTTAATTGTATCATTTTCTTAACTCTATTATCCTTTTTACAATACTTTCAGCATCCAGACCGTAGAAATTTAAAAGTTCTTTTGGAGTTCCACTCTGCCCGAAGGTGTCTTGAGTTCCTATTCGCAGTACTCTTGTCGGATGGGCTTCGCTTAAACATTCACATACAGCGGATCCAATTCCGCCGTAGATTGAATGATTTTCAACAGTGACAACAAATCCGGTTTTCTTAGCACTTTCAATAATAGTTTCTTTATCCAGAGGTTTTACAACCGGTAAAGCAATAATTTCCGGATCAACACCGCTTTCAGAAAGAATCTGTGCAGCTTTAACAGTTTCCGCTAAAACATCTCCATTTGAGATTAATGTTATATCTGCACCCTTTTTCAAAATGTGTGCTTTATGTGGATTAAATTTATAATCTGAAGGATAAATATCCGGAAGGCTGTTTCTTGCGATTCTGATATAAACAGGTCCTTTGTGTTCAGCGGCAAAATCCAGTGCTTGAGTACATTCGTTACAATCAGCCGGAACTATTACCGTCATATTAGGAAGACCTCTCATCAGAGAGATATCTTCTAACGCCTGATGTGTAGCACCGTCTTCTCCGACAGTAATTCCTCCGTGTGTTCCTATTATTTTTACGTTAGCTTTTTGATAGCAGACGGACATTCTAATTTGGTCGTAGGTTCTTCCTGTTGCAAATACTGCAAAAGTAGCTGCAAAAGGGATTTTACCTGTTAGGGCAAGCCCTGCTGCCGTTGTTATCATATCCTGCTCGGCGATTCCCATGTCAAAGAATCTTTCAGGATAAGCTTTTCCAAACATTGCCGTTTGTGTTGAGCAGGAGACATCTGAATCTAAAACAACCATTTGAGGGTATTTTTTACCCAGCTCAACAAGCTCTTTTCCGAACGCTTCTCTTATAGATTTTTTAGTATCATAGTCTATTACGAGCATTAAATCCCCCTCGTAATAAGATTATATCATAAATAAATAAAAACTCCCAAAATTTTAATTAAAATAATCACAGATTAGTTTTTCCCGGCGCGGGAGAAGTTTTTTTATTTTTTCAACAACTTTATTTTTTTCAAGATTCTCCAGCTGCTTTTTTAAAACAGCTTTTTCTAAAATCAGCGAATTGTATAAATCTTCACAAATTTCAGATGTGGAACTATGTTGTGATAGCTGTTTAAGCTTAAGTTCCGTCATGTCTATTCGTTTTTTTAATTGTTGTTTGTTCACTAAAGACCTCTTCAAATAGGATATAACTTTTATATAGATTTTTCAATCAATCTTTTAGAGTATTCTTGTTAAGATGAAAGTTAATATTTTGCAATAATGTTGTGAATTGGAGTTTGTGAATTGTGAGCAGTGAATAGGTAAATAATCTTGTCATCCTGAACTTGATTCAGGATCTGTCCCCAAATGTACATTTTTTTTAATCTATATACGGATTTGCTTCTCCAATCGTTAATTTTTGTAACGATTATTTCAAATCTGTTAAAGTTTTTGAAAAAAATGCCGTTAACCATACCAAAGTAGGTTTATTAGATAACTATGTAATAAAGAAAGGAGTATTACAACAATGGCTGATTTAAGTAAGTTATCAGTAGAGCAGCGCTCACTGGTTGAAAAGGCCCAGAAGGACGGAACAATTACACCTGAAGAACGGGCTGAAATGGAAAGGGCAGGTATTGCAAAAGAAATTCTTGATGAACTGTCAGGTGATCCGGGAAAAATTGGCGACGGTTTCGGAAAAGAACCGGAGTATGGCACATACTTTGAAGAAGGTAGAAGAGAAGCTGAAGCAATAAAAGCAGGTTATCGTGCCGAAGTAAGAGATGCTTGGAATAAAGGCGATTATTGGACTGCTGTAAAAACTTCTCTTAAAGGTGCAATGGCTCCTGATAACACTCATGTTCGGGAAGCAGGTGTTGGAAAAGCCCTGTTTGTGGTGTTAGGTGCGGTAGCTTTTGGGGTTACAAGCTGTATGGAAAAAGACGAACTCCCTCCTCCAAGTTATATCCATAATGAAACCAATAATAATATAAATGTATCGGTTCTTACTGAGGACGCGGCTACAAAGGAATTAATTAATCTTATAAAGGATTTAATTAAGCAAAATGCAGATTTGAAAACTGTTATAGAAGAGTTTAAAAATAGTAATGATGAAAATGCACAAAAAACTCTCGAACTCTTACAGCAGCTGGTTGATCGGTTGGGTCAACTGGAAGTCGGTATTGATCAGATTGCACAAATACTATTTGAGCAAGGTGTAAGCCTTGATGAAATAGTGGCATTATTGGAAGCTTCAAATAAAACTCAGGATGATATTTTAAATGAGTTGTCCAATGGACATGACGAAATTAGAACTTATCTTGAAAACATTCTTAATGCAATTAATAACGGTAATGAAATTGATGCGAATACTAATAAACTTCTGGCTCAGCTCTTGGAAAAGGTTGGAAATATTGAAGCTGGTGATAATTCAGAAGTGCTGGCTATGTTAGAAAAGATATTTGCACTTGTTCAAGAATCTATTGATAATAATAAAAATATGGATGACAAGACATATGCTCTTCTTGAAACCCTTGTTAAATCCGTAAAAGAAGGAAATGCTGCTAATGCTAAATTCTATGAAGCTATCCTTAATAAGCTGGATGGCCTTGAAGGTGTCATGAAGGATTACCTGAAAAATATTCTTGATGCTGTTAATGCGAATGGTGAAATCAGCGAAGATATTAGAAATTTAACCCAGAAAGTTCTTGAGCAGATTAACAATCATGCTGTTGCTAATAATGATGCTCTTAAGGCAATTCTGGAAGCTATTAACAACTTATCAATCGGTTCCGGCGGCAATGCCGATTTGTCTAAGATTGAAGAAATGCTGGCAGCATTGCTTAAAGAAACAACAGAAAACGGCGATATCTTGACTGATATCAATGGCAAATTGGATGTTATCAACATGACTATCAAAGCTGCAACTGAGGAAATTAAGAACCTTCTCGGCGATAAGTTTGATCAAAATAATGAATACTTCAAACAAATTATTGATAAACTTGAAGGTCTTGGCGGCGAAGGTTATGATGATACCGAGTTATTAGAGAAACTTGATACAATACTTAATATCCTTGGTAACATTAACAACAATACAAACAAAGATGATCTGCTAGCTAAGTTGGATGAAATATTAGCGGCAATAAAGGATCACAAAGTTATTGTAGATGTTACAGGTAAGATTACATGTGATTGTAACTGCGGTCAAAATCATGAAGGCATAGTCGGTGACCTGGGTGATTTATTAGGATAGTAATAATAAAACTACCAGATTCGGGGGCGGAAGCTTTAGCTTCCGCCCCCGTTGTGTTTATACTCTTGTCCGACCTTTCGGGTCAAGGTAATCTCTTATAAAATCTCCGAGCAGGTTGAAAGAAAGTACTGCCAGGAAAATTAATACCCCCGGGGTTAAAAGCCAAGGCCTGTAAAGAATATTTGTAAACTCTTGCGCTTCTTTAAGCATATTACCCCAGCTCGCATCCGGCTGCTGAATCCCTAGTCCCAAAAAGCTTAGCCCGGATTCCGCCAGAATATACGAAGGCACAGAAAGTGTCATTGCTATAATTACGTAACTTGTTGTCTGCGGCAGTATATGTTTTAAAATTATTCGTAAATTAGAGGCTCCAAGAGTTTTTTCTGCCAGAACAAAGTCTTCTTTTTTAATGGATAGAACCATTCCTCTGACAACTCTGGCAAATCCTGCCCAGCCTATAAGTGCCAGTATTACAATAATAAGGCTGAACCTCTGCACGCTTGTCATGCCGGAAGGAAGAATTGCCGCCAGTATGATTAATAGATAAAAGCTCGGAATAGCCATTGTAGCTTCTGCAAACCTCATCATAAGGTTATCAATAATTCCTCCAAAGTATCCCGAAATTCCGCCGTATAAAAGCCCTATCGGGAATACTATTAAAAGAGACAAAAAACCTACTGTCATAGAGATTCTTCCGCCAAAGAGTAATCTTGAAAATACATCCCTACCGTTTATATCAGTTCCGAGAAGGTGTATTTCTCCCCCTTTATCAGCTCCATCATTTACCCCTACTCCAAATAGGTGCCTGTCAGTCGGAATAAGGCCTAAAAATTTATACTTTTCCCCTCTTGCAAACGGTTTAATATAATATTTCTGACTTCTGTCTTCTTCAAAAACTGTCTGCATAAGCGCAGGTTCAAATTTTCTTATGTAATTATACGTATAAGGACGGGATAGCTTTCCATTCTCGTCAATTGTGTATACTTTTGAAGGCGGAGCGTATGCCATTTCTCTGTTTGCATAATAATTAGAATACGGTGCGATAAAATCCGCAAATAATATTATCAGGTACAAAATGCAGAGTACTAAAAAGGCAGTTTTTGCAAACGGATCTTTAAATATTTTTCTGATTAGTTCCATTACTGCCCCCCTCTGCGTAATCTGGGATCCGTAAGCATTAAAAGGATATCTGCTATAAGATTTCCCAGAATAAGCATTATTGTTCCCATCATTAATGAAGCCATAACCAGGTTAATATCTGATTTCATAACCGCTTCAAGTATTAATCTTCCCAAGCCCGGATACTGGAATACGTATTCTGTAAGCGCTGCTCCGCTCAGCAATCCTGCGAACTCAAACCCGAGCAGTGTAATCATCGGGTTTACGGCATTTCTCAGCGCATGTTTGAAAATAACCTTCCCTTCACTTAACCCTTTTGCTCTTGCAAATTTCACATAATCGCTGTCGAGAACTTCCAGCATATTTGCTCTCATCTGTCTTTGGAGTCCGGAAAGCGATATCGTAAATAATACCAGAGCCGGCAAGCACAAGTGTTTTGCAATATCCAGAATTTTCCCTGATAAACTTAAATCATTAAAATTGTAGCTGGTCAACCCTCCGACCGGAAACCATCCCGTTTTTACCGCAAATATCAGCATAAGGATTGCAAAGAAGAATGAAGGAATTGCCATTCCTATACTCGCAAGTATTGTAAGCATTCTGTCAAACGCGCTTTCTTTTTTGATAGCAGATAGTATTCCGAGCGGAACTCCCACTGACCAGGTCATAAATATAACCACAAGAGTCAGTAAAAGAGTATTCGGGATTCTTTCTTTGAGCTTGACTGAAACCTTTTCTCCTGCCGATGTATACCCCAAATCTCCCTTAATAAATGATTTTGCCCAGGAAAAATATTGAATATAGATAGGTTTATCCAGATTGAGTCTTTTTATTTCCTTATCCAAAGTTTCCTGTGAAATTGAAGGATTAAGCCTTAATTCCGCCAGAGGATCTACAGGAGATAACCTTATTATAAAAAAGCTTATTAACGAAACTATTATCAAAAGAGGAATAGTTTGAAGTATGCGCTTTGATATGTATCTTACAAACTCCATTACTTAATCTCCCCTTTATCAATATATATTTCATCCAAATTATACACCAGTCCGCTTAATGGTGTAGGAAAAATGTTCTTAAATTTCTTTCTTATAGCGGCTATTCTGATTGGTGAATATAAATAAATTATTGGCTTTTGGTTATAAATAATTGTCTGATACCTGTCATAAATCGGCTTTCTTTCCTCAAAAGTCAGTTTTAAAGCTCCTTGTTCAAAGATTTCATCCAACTCTTTTTCCCACTCCAATCTATCGTCTACAGTATAATTTTGCGGCCGCTGGTTAAAAATATGTAACGGTCCGTTTGATTTCCAGACATTTTTTCCGTCATGAGGTTCAAGCGGAGAACCCGTTAGCCCCATTATTGCCATATCCCAGTCGTTTGTGTTTGAGAGCTTGTTTACAAGAGTATTGAATTCTATTGGTTTAAAGTTTACTTTCATCCCTAAATCTTCTAAGTCTTGCTTTATCATAACCCCGAGAGCTTCTCTTTCTAACACACCCGCATTAGTATACAAGTCAAATTCGACCCTGTTTCCGTCAGAGTCATACAAAATACCGTTCTTGTTATAAAATCCTGCTTTTTCAAGGCTTTTCTCTGCAACGGATTTATCTTTAGGATGTCCCTTTATGTATTTATTCAAGTAGATGGAATTTAAACTTTCTGCCGTAAACAATGGCTTTGCAACGCCTTGAGCAATATTCTGCACCATGTTTTTCCTATCTACTGCCCAGTCTATAGCGGCGCGAAAATCTCTGTTCCCAAACCATTTCTGCTTTTTCGGATCAACATTCCATTTCCCTTCATTATTTTTGCGGTTATTAAGGTTTATTATTAAAAATAAGGTTCCGGTGTCAGGCCCCAAATTATATATCTTGTAATCTGATTCCGGTTCTTTAATCTTATATCTGGCAACGTTTTCACCTCTGATTGAGAGTAAATCAAGTTCGCCTGCCTCAAATTTGAGTATTTCGTTATTTGTATCTCCGACTATCATATATACAACTTTATCAAGGTACGGAAGCCTTTCATCTTTAGTATTAATTTTGTAGTAGTTAGGATTCCTTACAAATACTACTCTTTGGGCTGCAACATATTCTTTAAGTTTGAATGCTCCGTTAGATACGATTTCTTCAGGCGGTGTATTCGGGTTTAAAAAGGCATTAAATTCAGACTCGCCCTTGTCTGAATACGGTTTAAAGTAGTGTTTTGGTACAATAGGATACGAAAGTTGTCTTAAAAATGGTGCAAAAGGTTTAGCTGTCGTGAATTTAACAGTATAATCATCAATTTTTTCTATCTCAGGAAGTTTTCCTTCGACTTTCATATTTTCCATGGAGGAAGGATTCCCCAGCCCTTTAAATACGACTTCTTTGTAGGTGTACATTACATCATCAGCAGTTATCAGCTTTCCGTCTGTCCAGGTTATACCGTGCCTTAGATGGATAATATAATCATTTTCGTTAACTTCAAAATCCTTAGCAAGCAAAGGAATGACTTCCCCTGTCCTCGGTTCTGTTGTCAACAGTCCGTCATAGAGCATACCGGCCATAGAAGAGGAAGTTGCATCTTTCGTATTACAAGGATTAAAAGTCTTTGGGCCTTCTCCAATTGTAGAGATTACTAATTCTCCTCCAAAATTCCCTGCTGGTGCTTGAGTCTGCAAAAAATCAACACCTTTAATCGTAATATTTTTATTCTCTTCCGGGTAAACAATATTATCAATAGAACTGTCAGAAAGTTTTAGTGTATAGTCTTCCGGAATGTCAGCTCTGATACACGCTTTAAGACATAAAGCTATGATTAAAATAATAAGGAAAGCGCTCCCTAATTTACCCCAATGTTTACCCCAATGTTTACCCCAATATTTTTTCATAAAACAAGGATACCATATTAATTATATTTTTTCTTAGTCCGCATGGATAAAAATTTGTAACGAAATGTAACGATTTAGGGGAAAAAGTTAAAGTTTGTGGGAGAAAATGCCGTAAATAAGGTTAAGGGACAACAAAGGACGATTAAAAAGCAATGGGAATGGCGGCATCACAAGCACGCTTGCTGGCAATAACAGCAAGGATACATGA
>CALVCR010000005.1 GCA_944326125.1 Candidatus Gastranaerophilales bacterium
ACTTACTACCAAACAGAACACACAATTAATACAGGTGCAATTGGCAGAAAAGCCTGTAGTAACTAAAAAGGAGAAAATAATATGTCACGTATTGGTAAAAAACCTATTGAAATACCTTCAGGTGTTGAAGTAAAAATCGAAGGTAATGTATTCATAGCAAAAGGACCTAAAGGTACTGAATCTGTTACATTTAAAGACGAAGTTAAGGTTTCTGTTGCTGATAACCACGTAATTGTGGAAACAAATTCCGATGACAGAAAAACAGGTGCATTGCACGGTCTTTTCAGAACATTGATCGCAAACGCAATCACAGGTGTTTCTAAAGGATTTGAAAAGAAATTAGAAATTGTTGGTGTTGGTTATCGTGCTAACATGGAAGGTTCTAACCTTAACATGGCTCTCGGTTATTCTCACCCTGTAATTATTGTTCCTCCTGCAGGTATTACCCTCAGTGTAGAAGCTAACACAAAAATTACAGTTCAAGGTTCTAATAAACAAGCCGTTGGCGATGTTGCAGCATTCATCAGAAGCAAACGCCCTCCTGAAGTTTACAAAGGAAAAGGTGTTAAATATGAAGGCGAATACATCAGACGTAAAGCTGGTAAAGCCGGTAAAAAATAACGCGTGAGCCGGTGAGAAGTCAGAAAAGACTTGCAGAAGTGCAAGGCTTTGGAGGACGAAACACTACGATACCGCCGTTGAGACGAAGCGATAGCGAAGGAACGAAGCAATCTTTGATTGCACAGGCGGAATAACACACAAGCCGGTGTAACAGCCGAAAGATAACGTAAGCCCATATAAACTCTTGAGTGGTATCAAGCAGGTTTGGGCAATAGAAAGGAAGAACCAAAATGATTAAACAAGAAATTAGAAAACCAAAAGTACAAAAAAGACACCAGTCTATCAGAGTTAAAGTTTCAGGAACTTCTGAATTCCCTAGATTGGCTGTATACAGAAGCACAAAACATATCTATGCTCAGTTAATTGATGATGAAAAACATGTAACAATTTGTTCTGCATCATCTATTGACAAAGACCTTAAAGAAAAATTAGCTCATGGTGGAAATATCGAAGCTGCAAAAGTTGTTGGCGAAGCTATTGCTAAGAAGGCTAAAAAAGCAGGTATTGAATGTGTAGTATTTGACAGAGGAGGCTTCCTCTATCATGGTAGAATTGCCGCATTAGCTGATGCTGCAAGAGAAGCTGGTTTAATGTTCTAATTTATAAACCGGTAGAAGTATTCGGATGCGGGATGTGACTTTAAGTCACATCCCGCTCTGTTGTTTTATTTATTTTTTTGATAAAATACTTTTGAGGGCATTGATTATGAATAGAAAAAATTTATATCTTCCGTTATTGGTTTTGTGTGCCGTGTTATCAATTAACGGAGCAGAAGCTAAGATGACTAAAGAGGCACACGCTCTTTATCAGCAGGCTTGTGCTTATGAGTATAAAAGTGATTATGTGAATGCTATTAAGATTATTAAAAAAGCATTGGATATTAATGGCGATGATGCCATGCTTTATACTAAAATAGCCGGATTGTATTCCGATATTGGAGAATATCAGGATTCTCTCGGTGCTTATAAAAAAGCTATTAAGCTAAGACCAAATGATGCCTTCATTTATATAAGTATGGGAAATATTCTGCAAACTCTCGGGGATTATGAAAACGCTTATAATGCCTTCAATCAGGCTCAGCAGATTTATCCTGAGTACAAATATAATTATTTAAATCTTGCGAATGTTGAATATTTCAGAAAAAACTATAAAAATGCGATTGAATATTATAATACCTTCTTAAGCGCTTATCCTGAACATATGGAAGCCAGCGAGAATCTTGCAAATGTTTATTATTTGTCAGATCAGCCGGAAAAAGCTTGTGATATTTATTCAAATATTTATAAGCAGTATCCGTCCGCATTTAAAGAATTTAAAAACTACGGTATGGTTTTATTTGATACAAAACAGTATCAAGCAGCTGCTGAAATGCTTGAAAAAGCTCTTGAAAACGATACCGAGGATGAAGCTATTCTTGCAAAACTCGCTTTGTCTTACCAGAATATAGATGAAAATGATAAGGCTCTAAAAACTTTTGAAAAAGTGTTTGAAATTAATCCGAAACTCACTGCTCTTAAGTTTGATTACGCTAATCTTCTCGGTAATATGGGCAGAAATGATGAAGCTATTGAACAATACAAAGAGTATTTGGCTGCGTTTCCGGATGATGCAAATGCATATTTAAATTTAGGTTTGGTGTATAAAAAACTTGATAACAACGAGCTTGCACTTTTTAACTTTGAAAAATCTTATTCTAAAGATTCTTCAAATGTAGAGACAAAAAAAGAGCTGGCATTGAGTTATCATAAAAAAGAAGATTATACTAATGCTCTGAAATTTTATAATTTTGCATTAAAAACAGAACCGGACAATCCGGAGCTTCTTGCAAATAAAGCTTTAACCCTCCATGCTATGCATAATTATGTAGCTGCAATAGAGATTTACAAAGAGCTTTTAGAAAAGCAGCCTAATGACAGAATTAAAGAAAATCTAACCGCTGCGTCTATCGCTTACGGATATGATCTGTATGATAAACAGGACTACGGGCAGGCTATTTTGTATTTTGAAGATGCAATAGAGCTTAATAATAAAGAAGCTTCTGCATATTTTGGGTACGCAAGAGCAAATGCAAAAATGGGATGTACTGATATTGCCCTTGCAGCTTATGAAAAAGCAGTTTCTTTAAATCCTTCTAATACTGCTTATGTAAGTGAACTCAATACTTTTAGAGAAGAATATAAAGATGTTATTAAAAGATCCATTGTGCAGACAGCGGAGCTTCCTGAACCTGAGTTATCAATTATTACTCCGGTTGTGACAGAGGCCGCTGAAGAAAAAACTCCGGAACCGCAAATTGACAATGAGCAGGCCGCAACCTATGATACGCTTATTCAAAAAGGCGATGATGCATACAGGCAGCAAAAGTATGAAGAAGCGGTTGATTACTTTACCAAAGCGGTAGTTTTTGTTCCTGCTGATAAGGTTACAATGCTCAAAATTGCTAACATCTATAAACTTATGGGTAATAACGCTAAGGCTTTAAGTTTTTATGACAAAATAATTGCACTTGATAAGGATAATACGGATGCATATTTCAATAAAGGTTTAGTCTATGCTAATCAGAAGAACTATGATGAAAGCATAAAATGCTTTGAAAAAGTTATCAGTCTTTCTCCTGAGTATCCTTATGCTTATTACTCAATAGGTATGGCTTATGAACTCAAAAATCAGCCGGAAAAAGCTCTGGAGTATTATTACTTATATACCGGAATTGAGACTGACGAAAAAATGCTTAACCTTGTAAACAAGAGAATTAAGAATTTGGAAAATAAATAATGCGCAAACTTTTTCTGCTTGCAATAATATCTTTAATCTTTTTGTGCGGCTGTGTATACGAAAGAGGGATAATTTTATTTAATACTCAGCCGATAACAAGGGAGAATGCACTCAGCGACGAGAAAATATTTAGCGAAGGGCAAAAAGTCTATTATCTTTTTATTGCTCCTAAAAAGATGAAGAATAAATATATTCGTGTTCAGATATTTAAGATGACTGATTTAGCTCCTCTTGGCGGAGCAGAGATTGTGAGAACAAAAGATTTTAGGCTGATGAAGGATGAAAGATATTATCACAGCGACTACTTTACTCTTTATACCAAAGGCAAGTATGTGATGCAGGTATTTTCTATTGATGATTTGCAGCATCCTCTTTCTATCGGAGATTTTTATATAAAGTAGATTTAAGGTGAAAATTATTGTATAATTATCTGGTACAATCCCGGGAGGAATAAGAATGAGCGAGATTTGCAAGAACTGGACTGAATGGCTTAAGAAAAACAGATTTGCAGGGCAGACGCCTGAAATGGTAGAACAGACTACACGCTGGCTGGAAGCGGTAAGAGATGTAATACTGGTTTATGCGGAAATTAAACCTTATGACGTTGTTCTTGATATTGGTACTGGAACAGGACTTCTTGCTTTTAAGGCTCTTGAAATGCAGGATTGTAAAGGTAAGGTTATTTTCTCCGATAAGTTTCAGGATTGTTTAGATGATTGTAAAAAAATTCTTGATGAGGCAGGGATTACAACGGGTTACGAGATGATTCAGTGCCCCTGTGAGCATATAGCACTTCCGGAAAGCTCTGTTCATAAAGCACTTATGAGATCCGTTCTTGTTCATATAGTTAATAAGCAGCCTGCAGTAAGTGAAGTATACAGAGTGCTTAAACCAGGCGGGAAATTCTGCGCTTTTGAACCTATTATCCGGTCTAATACAAGATATTGGGAAATTCTTGATCCTGTTTATGTTGAAAAATATGAGGATTTTAAAAAGGTAGAGAACGAACTTATGGATAATCCGCTGGATTCTCTCTGTAACTTTGACGAAAGTACTCTTAAGACAAATCTTGAGATTGCAGGATTTTCTATACCGGATGTTCGTGTTCAGGCTGTGCAGTCAAAATATGTAGTTCAGCCGAATATGGTTAAGGAATGGTTTGTAAATCCGCCTTCTCCTGACCAGCCAAGTACAAGAGAAAGATTCTTGAAATATTTTGACGAGCAGACTGTTGATAAATATATGCAGGATGTCCAAAACTATCTTACCGGGCGTGAAATACAGTTAAAGTCTAACGCAGTATTTATTAATGCAACCAAGTAGAAGAGGAAGTTATGAGTGAAAATCAGACAGCAATAATAATTCCGGCAAGATACGGATCATCAAGACTTGAAGGCAAACCGCTTTTAAAAGCAAATGGCAAGCCGATTATTCAGTGGGTTTGGGAAAAAGCAAAAAACTGTCCTTATGTAGACAGGGTTATTGTTGCGACTGATGATGAGAGAATCTTTAATGCTTGCAAAGAGTTTGGTGCTGAAGTTGAAATGACTTCAACCGAACACAAAAGCGGCAGCGACCGTATTGCGGAAGTTGCCCGCAGACATCCGGAGATTGCCTATATAATTAATCTTCAAGGGGATGAGCCTTTAATAGAACAGGCAAATATAGAGCTTGTAATAAAAGGGGTTAAATTCGACGATAAAGCCGATATTTCGACTCTTGTGCGCGAAATTAAAGAAGATGATGAGATAAATAATCCTAATTTAGTCAAATGTGTCTTTGATTTAAACGGTTACGCAATGTATTTTTCCCGTTCCAAAATCCCTTTTGAGCGCGGAGTAGATGAAGAAAACAAGGCTGAAAAACGAACAAACGGCGGCTGGAAGTTCTACGGGCATCTGGGGATTTACGGATACAAAAGGGAAGCTTTATTTAAGATGACAGAACTTCCTCAGGCATCTTATGAAAAAGCTGAAAGCCTTGAACAATTAAGAGCGCTCCAAAACGGAATGAAAATAAAAGTTTCGATAG
>CALVCR010000006.1 GCA_944326125.1 Candidatus Gastranaerophilales bacterium
AAGATAAATCTCTTAAGTGTAGTATAATACCCGATAGCAAGAACTAAAGAAGCAGCCACCCAGGCAATAGGGCCTGCATAAAATACTCCATAGTAACTTATCTTTACAGCAAGATAAATTGCGGCAAAAGATCTCATAAAAAGTTCCCCGATAGAAGCAAGCAAAGGTATTGTAGCTCGGCCAAGCCCCTGCAGGGCATTTCTGTAAACAAAAATTTGAGCAAGGAAAAAATAGAAAATAGAGCTTATAAAGAGGTAATCATGCGCAATTTTTACAACATTTTCGTTCTCATAGCCGACAAAAATTCTGACCATATCTCCGCCCAAATAATGCATTAAAAAAGCCATAACAATACTTAACCCGACATTTAAAAGAGATATCCTCATTACCCCGTCTCTTATTCGGCCAAAACGCCTCGCACCAAAATTTTGAGCAACGAAAGAAGCCAGAGCTACACCAAAAGATACCATAGGAAGAGTAGCCAGCTGCTCAATTCTTAATGCTGCCGTAAAAGCAGCTATTACATCCGGGCCGAAGCTATTACATACGCTTTGAATAATTAAAATACTTAATCCTAAAATAGTAAACTGTACTGCCATCGGAAGCCCGACTCGCAAGTGCAAAAGAGCAAAAGTATAATCTTTTTTCCAATTAAAAATCCAATCTCTCTTAGTAAGATGAAGTATCGGGAAATTCTTTTTAACATACCACAGGCACAATATAACCGAAATTGCCTGCGAAAGAACGAGAGCATAAGCAGAACCCGGAACTCCAAGATGAAGCTTAAGAATAAAAAGGAGTGCAAGAAAGATATTTAATACAGATGCTACAATTAAGCAGTAAAGCGGAGTTAGGCTGTCCCCTAAAGCTCTGATAACACTTGCAAGAAGATTATAGAACCCGGAAATTATAAGCGAAAGTACAACAATTTGAATATAATAATAAGCATCCTTATAGATTTCCTGAGGAACATTCATCCAATATAAAAGTTTGTGCATTAAAAGAGCTGCAATAGCAGTAAATATAAGGGTAAAAACAATTGTTAATATTGCAGACATAGTAACAGAGCGTCTTACTCCGACATAGTCTTTCGCGCCAAATTTTTGACCCGTTATAACCGCAAACCCGTTTGTCATCCCGACAACAACAAAAACTATAAGAAAGAACAATGGAGAAACCGCCCCAACAGCTGCAAGAGCATCCATTCCGAGTGTTCTTCCGACAATAATAATATCTGCAATGTTATAGAACTGCTGAAATATATTCCCGATTAAAAGCGGTACCGAAAACAGCAGCATTAATTTTAGAGGAGCTCCCTTTGTCAGATCATTTATCATTTTGACTAGTCTTTTCTTATCTGCGCTTTAAAAATTATATCACAGCCAAAAAAAATAGGACTTAGCAACTAAGCCCTATTTTAATATTATTTTTACTTCTTTGCCATTACTAGTAATTTTTAGCTTTCAGGAAGAAATAAGCCTGAGGGTGTTTACATACAGGACAAAGCTGAGGAGCAGATTCACCAACAAATACATGACCGCAGTTTGAGCATTCCCATGTATTTTCACCCGTACGTTTAAATACTTCTCCGTTTTCAATATTAGCAAGGAGCTTTCTATATCTTTCTTCGTGCTCTTTTTCGATTTTGCCTACCATTTCAAAAAGGACGGCAAGTTCGGTAAAACCTTCTTCTCTTGCTTCTTTAGCAAAAGTAGCATACATATCGGTCCACTCATAGTTTTCACCCTCTGCAGCATCTTTTAAATTTGCCATTGTTTCAGGAATACTTCCGCCATGAAGATATTTAAACCATATCTTTGCATGCTCTTTTTCATTGTTTGCAGTTTCTTCAAAGATTTTACTAATTTGCACAAAGCCGTCTTTTTTTGCCTGAGAAGCATAATAAGTATACTTATTACGAGCTTGAGATTCTCCTGCAAAAGCAGTCCATAAATTCTTTTCAGTTTTTGATCCTTTTAAATCCATACTTCCAGCCTCCATTTGAATGTACAAAGTATATTTTATCATATTTACATAAAATATTAAATAATTCTTAAGCAATTGAGAAATACGTAAAATTGTGGTATATTATAACCATAAGGAGAGTTTATTCCAATTAAAAAATCTAACTTATTTGACTTTATAAATTTCTGAACTAAAAATAATATATACACAGGCGAAGGTAGTATTTAAATGAGATTAATCAACAGACTAAAAATCTTTGAACAAAAGTACGTATTTTTAAGATGGGCGACAGGAGCTGAATACGGTAAAATCACCTATGTCGGAGATGATTATGTCGAATTTAATATCATTGATATAGACACAATGGAATACAGAGAAACTACCATTATCAATGCCGGTCTTATTTTGGAAGCTATTTTCGGCGGACCGGATATCGCAAGAATTGTTGCTGAAATTTCTTCAATGCTTCCTGACTCATAATTTTGTAATATAATAAATTTATGGTTACAAAAGCGATTACCGCAACCACGGTTGGAATTAATGCATTCAAAATAACAGCGGAAGTTGATGTTATCAATTCTCTGCCGAATATGAGTATTGTCGGATTGCCGGACAGTGCCGTTTCGGAAGCTAAGGAAAGGGTAAGGTCAGCAATAAAAAACTCCGGATTTACATTCCCTACAGGGAGGGTGGTTGTAAACCTCGCACCGGCTGATATAAGAAAGGAAGGAACAAACTTTGACCTTCCTATCGCTATCGGCATTCTAAAAGAAGAGGGGATTGAAATTCCGGAAAGCGAAACAACTGCATTTTTAGGAGAATTATCTCTTGACGGTTCTTTAAGAAAGATTAACGGGGTGCTCCCGCTGGTTACGGGATTGAAAGAAAGCGGAATTAATACAGTTTTTGTTCCTTATGAAAATGCTAAAGAAGCCGCGTTAGCAGAAGGAATTCACGTTTTAGGCGCAAAAGATTTAAGGGAAATTGTAGCTCATTTTTCCGATACTCCGATTAAAGAAACAAAAGTCGATATACATAAATATCTGGAAGAGAATGCCTATATTGATTATTTGCATGATTTTAAAGAGGTAAAAGGCCAGCATAAAGCAAAAAAAGCACTTGAGATTGCAGCCGCAGGCGGGCATAATGTCTTAATGTCAGGCTCGCCGGGGTCAGGAAAAACAATGATGGCAAAATGTATGGCATCTATTCTTCCGCCTCTGGAGCTGCAGGAAGCACTTGAACTCACAAAAATATACAGCATAAGCGGATTACTTTCCCCTGACGAACCTTTAATGACAAAGCGGCCTTATCGTTCAGTTCACCATACGGCATCCCCGAACGGAATAATAGGCGGAGGAACGAATCCGAAACCCGGAGAAATAACCCTTGCGCACAGGGGTGTGTTGTTTTTGGATGAAATGGTAGAATTTCCGCGCCAGGTACTGGAAGTTTTAAGGCAGCCGCTGGAAGACGGAGAAGTTACAATCTCCAGAACCAAAAATACTATTAAATATCCTTGCAAGTTTATTCTGATTGGGGCAATGAATCCTTGTCCTTGCGGGTATTTAGGCGATAAAGAAAAGCAGTGCACCTGCACGGATATTCAGATAAAGCGCTACCAATCCAGACTCTCAGGCCCCCTTTTAGATAGAATCGACTTGATAATAAATGTTCCGAGGCTTTCTACTGAAGAGCTTGTAAATATAAAAACAGAAGCCGAACCATCTTCTAAAATCAGAGAGAGGGTTATAAAAGCAAGAAAAATTCAGAGCGAAAGATACAAAGAAGAAGGAATTTTCACTAATTCCGAACTCACGGCTCCTATGATAAAGAAATACTGCAAGCTTGATAAAGATTCTGAAGAAATTATGAGACAAGCCGCGCAGATTTACCAGCTATCCGGCAGGAAATACAACAGAATCCTAAAAATCGCCCGTACAATAGCCGACATTGCCGGAGAAAAAGATATCAAAAAAGAACATTTAACCCAGGCTTTACAGTACCGCGGCTAAAAGCCATTTTAAACAGTCTGTTTTTTCATTTTTTATTGTAAACATTTGTAACAATATATATTAGGTAGTGCAATTTTATATAAGAAATATACTTTATATATATGTAAGTCAAAAATGACAAACATTAAATAAACACATAACACACAACCTTTCATACAACCTACACACTAACCTTCTACACACATGAGGAATTATTAAAAAAGATTCCAAACCTTTCTTTCTAAGAAAGGTTTTTTCTTATGTTCAAGCTCGTAAAAGAGCCTCAAATATACCTTCTGAGTATGTAGGATGCGCAAAACAAACTTTTTTCAAATCATCTGTCGTAAGCTTGCTCTGCATAGCAATAATAAGCTCATGGATAAGCGCTGAAGCCTCTTTTGATACAATATGCGCCCCGACAATAATATTATCCTTTAAAATAAGTTTAATAAATCCGTCAATAGAATCATCGCACCAGGACTTTCCAAGAGCCGTAACCGGGAGAATTATTTTTTTGCAATCTTCTCCGCAATCCTGCTCCCTTAAACCGGCCCAGGCTATTTCCGGCTCACCGTAAATCACAGACGGAACGAGGGTTTTGTCATAGTCTATTCCGAGCGCAAGCTTCTTTGCCTGATGAATTGCATAATGTGCAAGCTGGATTTCCCCGCAGGAATCTCCCAGAACTATACAATCAGCAACAGACGGCTTAACAGCAGTTCTGCCTGCCGCAAGCAGTATAAAATCAGGATTTATTATATTACCGGATTTTAATTTTACAGTCTTATTTTCAATATTATCAATACTGTCATTCAGGAAAAACTTAATTTTTCTCTGCTTAAATATTCTTTCAACCCTTTTGGATACTTCTATATCAGCTATCGGAAGAAGATGTTCAGCGATTTCGGAAACAAACACCTCTACTCCAAAGTTTGAAAATATTCTTGCCCATTCTATTCCTATAGCACCTGAGCCAACAATTAAAACAGATTTCGGCAATTTCGTAATATTAAGAACATCATCTGAACTTAAAATAAAGTCATGGTCAAATTCTAAGCCTTTAAGTTCTTTTGGCTTTGATCCTGCTGCATAAATAATTTCAGAGACATTATACTCAATGCCGTCAGCAACAATAGTATTCTTATCCTTTATTTCAGCTTGCGCATATACAACCTGAGCACCGGAATTTTTTACGGCAAGCTCCAGAGATTTACGAACTTTATCAACTGTTTGTTCTTTTTTAGCCATAACTTTAGAAAAATCAAAAGAATTCACGGTAATATCAAGCCCAATATTTTCAGAACTCAGAACCTCTTTATACAATTCTGATGAATGGAGAAGGGATTTTGTAGGAATACAGCCCCTGTTAAGACATGTTCCGCCAAGTTTATCTTTTTCAAAAATAATGACCGATTTACCTCTTTGAGCAAAAAGCATGCCGGCAGTATATCCTGCAGGACCACCGCCTATAATTCCGTAATCATAGCTCATCTCTGAACCCTCCTCTTTAATAATTTTAGACTAATTGAGGATATTAAGCAAACTAAATTTTCATGCCGGAAGAAGGTTTATAAAGATTAACCGTTTGAGGTGAATTAGTTTTATTCAAATAAGATTTTTGCATCTTGGATGCACTGTAATTACGGATAAGAGGTGTAACTATATTGGAGGAAAGGATCCCCGCGCCAACAGTAGCAATTGATGTATAGAAATTTTTACATGAGTAATATTCGTTTTTAGGAAAATCCTTATTTTTCTTTAAAACTTCATCCAGATCAAAACTAAGCTTACCTACCTTATCGCCATATAAATTTTTATTTTTTTGGAGATAGTTCCTGACAGCCTCAGGGGCAAGTTTACCGGTTGAAAACAATCTTGCAACGGTTCTCTTAGCAACCTGAGTAATCAAAAAGAATGAGCCGACATTAACTGCAGCATCTGCAATCTCCTGAGGAATCAAAAAGCTTTTTTGCTCCTTAGGAATCTTTTTATTGAATGCAATCCCGCAAATTTGAGCAAGAGAAGATAAGCCCCAACCTGCAACGCCGGTCCAAATAAGCATTTTAGAAGCATCTTTTCTAAAATTCTTAGCAACCCAGTTAAGAATATTTTGGAAAGGATTAGCCATTTGAAGCCTCCTTCCCTTTAGTTTTAGCAGGAGCTGTTTTTGCATTAAACTTATTTGTCAAATAAACAGTGAGCGGTGCATCAATAGCGAAATTAGTGATACACATAGCCAGAATCGCAACAGCAGTAGAAAGTGCACTTCTGTAGTTTTTCAACAACTTAGCATCCTTTGAAAGCTCTTTTATATATTTATCGGGAAGAAGAGATTTACTGTATTTGCCCTTGCCGTAAACATCTGTCATTTTTTCAACGATACCGTAACATGACCCTCTTACAATCATGCCGACAGTTGTACCTGCAAGGATTTTCGCAATAGTTCTGTTTCTTGAAACCCTTCTGGTTTCCTGGTCAACCTTGTGATTGTTATAATCAATAACCGGCTGGGTAACAATAGCGGTAGCCCCCATAATTAAGCGATTTTCAGCAGGTTTTGAAATCTTTTCATCAATAGATTTCCACTTTTCGACTCTTTTAGCCCCGTCTTTTATGGTAGATTCCGGTACAGCATCAATAACTTTTTGCTTGATGCTGTTTTTAAAGGATTGCCAATTCCATCCTGTCATCGCTATATTGTTTGATTCCGGCTGTATTTTCATAACACTTCTACCCAACTAGTATAAAACATATGACAATTCAAAATTGACTTTTATATAACAATTGTTACAAAAGCTTTACAAAAAATATTTAGCTCAATGATAAAAGAAAAAGCTATGAACGAATATCGTGCATAGCTGTTGATTAGGGATATGTGTATCGTCGTTTTTTAAGGAGTATAGGTATATATTAGCAGTATATTTTTTAAATAAAATCATGAGAACGTATGAT
>CALVCR010000007.1 GCA_944326125.1 Candidatus Gastranaerophilales bacterium
GAATTACAAAATCAGCTTTCCCGCCGATGTATTTAACGGCTTCTTCGTACGTAAGAGCCGGAGGTTCGCCGGAAATATTTGCACTTGTAGTGGCGAGAACCCTCCCTTCTATTCCTCGGCAGAGTTCGGCAAAAATCTCGTTATCAGGGATTCTTATTCCTACGGTAGGCATATTTGAGGTCATATAATCCGGAGTTTTGGAGGATTTATCCAGAACAACGGTTAAAGCTCCCGGAAAATGTTTTTTTATTAATCTTTGCCCTTCTTTTGGTATTGGTTGTTTAACGTAATCAAAAAGATTATAGATTTCGTCAGACATGAGAATCAGCGGTTTTACAGCTTCTCTGTGTTTGATTTCATAAATCTTTTTCACGGCTTTTTCGCTTGAAGGAATGCAGCCCAGCCCCCAGACAGTATCCGTTACAAACGCAATAACACCGTCATTCAGCAATATTTCATTAATCTTTTCAATATTCTCTATTCTTTTCATATCTCATTTATACCACAAGCAAGAATAACGTGAATGCATCTTTTTACATAAAAAGATGTAAAAACCTGAATTCTATATCGGGGCTGATGCCGCCCCGTACCCCGCACCAACATTCTTTCTTTTTATTGCGATACAAAAAGAAAGAATGTTGGACAAGAAAGAAAAACAACGCACTGCTGCATTTTTCTACCGAAAAATGCCCGGGACTCCCTCTCCTAAGAGGAGAGCGAATTTTCGGTCGGGTGAAGCGAAGCGGAACCCGTAAGGTGTCGGGAAGCTGAGAACTTTCCGACACCCCGAATAATTCAAGACAGGGAGGGGGTGAGGTGTTAACCGCGAGCGTGTGCCTGTAAGGCACAATAGCGAGCGTAAGAGATTGTGCGAAGCACAACCCCTACGATGCCCGAAGGGCATTGAAAACAATGCGGGTTTCTCTTTCTTTGTGTGTATTTCTTTCTCTTTGCTTCGCAACAAAGAGAAAGAAATACACAATATTAAAAATACATAAACACATCTTTTTATGTAAAGTGATGTGTTAACTAATCGTGGTTAGAGGGAAATACCTCTAACCACGATTTTTCTCTCTGTTCACAAAAAGGTTTTTATATTATAATTATTTCATTAGGGAATAAGAAGTTAAAAGGAGGGACTTATGGTTCAGCAATTCAATACACCGCAAAAAACAAGACAGGCTGTAATTTTGTTTTTGAAAGGTTCAGCTACGCCGATAGTTATGTATTTTGATAACCCGCAGGCAGTTTATGCGGAACTTAAACAGCTAATGAAAAGCCCAACTCCGGTTCTGGTTGAAAAAGAACCGATAGGACCTATTAAGAAACTTTGTTTTGTATCTACCCAGATGGCAGGACTTGTTCTTCAGGAGGAACCGTACGCATAATTTCTCTCTGCTTACAAAGGATTAATAAATGCAAAAAATAGAAATTGAAGATATTGAACGGGAACCCGACAAAACTCTTGAGTATGAATTTAATGAATTTATGCCTGAATTCGGTGCGGATATTCATGCTGATTTGGAATTTAAGTCTCTTGGAGAATTTATTGAAGTTTCAGGAGAAGTTACCGGCAAACTTAAACTTACTTGTGACAGATGTTTAAATGAATTTGATTACAATCTGGATATTGATATTGATGAAACCTTTGCAAAGCATGCGCTTCAAGATGAGTATTCGCAGGAGTTTGAGCTGAAGAACGGGCAATTCATTACAGATTTAAACGGCGAAAAAGAAATTGATGTTTATGACTTATTGTATCAATCTGTAATATTAGCTTTACCAAATAAAAAAGTTTGTGGTATAAATTGTAATGAAGGAATGTTTGCGTCCGACGAAAACAATCAGGTTCACGATAACAGAATGGACATTTTTAAGACTATCAAGATTGAACGCAAGGAGTAAACGCCTTTTTATCGGGAAAAACACAAACCGAAAATATAAGTAGTACAAAAGAAAGGTATAGGAAAAATGGCAGTACCAAAGAAAAGAACAGGGCATAGCGCTCAAGGAAAAAGAAGATCAAACTGGAAGGCAACTAAGCCTACCACAACCAAATGTCCGAACTGCGGTTCAGTAATGCTTACTCACACAGTATGCACAGCTTGCGGTCAGTACAAAGGTAAAGTTGTTTCAAGAAAAGCTGAAGGCTTTGTAGAAGATGCTAAAGCTGAAACTAAAAAAGCACCTAAAAAATCTACAAAAAAAGCAGCAGCAAAATCTGAAAAAGTAGAAGAAGCAAAAGTTGAAGCAGTAGAAGAAACTAAAGCTGAAGTTGTTGAAGAAGTAAAAGAAGAAGTTAAAGAAGCTGAAACAACTGAAGCTGCAGAAGAAGCTAAAGCTGAAGAAAAAACTGAAGAATAGAGGGGAAGATGACAAGAATAGCTATTGATGCAATGGGCGGAGACCACGCGCCTTTTGAAATAGTTGCAGGTGCAGTATGGGCAGCGGCTGATTACGGAGTAGCTCTGGAATTAGTCGGAAAACAGGACAGAATCGAACACTGTCTTGAGGTTATCCAGCAGGAAGGATTTCTTTCTGACTGCGGTAAAGCCGGAAGAAAAAGAAGGGTAAGAGTTGATGTAAAATCACTCGATATAAAAATTACCCACGCATCTGAAATTATTGAAATGGGTGAAGCTCCGGGGCAGGCTATTCGTAAAAAGAAAAATTCCTCAATAGTATTAACGGTAAATTCGGTTGCAACAGGAAGCTCTGATGCTCTTGTTGCAGCGGGTTCTACCGGCGCTGCAATGGCATCAAGTCTTTTCGGTCTTGGAAGAATTCCGGGTATCGACAGACCGGCTATCGCAGTAACTCTTCCTACAATGAAAAAGCCTATTGTTATTATCGATGCCGGAGCTAACAGCAATTGTACTCCGCAGATGCTTAAGCAATTTGCTATTATGGGTATGACATTCTCTAAAAATGTTTTAGGGGTTGAAAGACCGCGTGTAGGTGTTCTTAATATAGGTGAAGAGGCCGGTAAAGGTAATGAACTTGCACAAAACACTTACAATATTCTTGAGGAAGAAAAAGAAAAGTTTAATTTCATGGGTAATATTGAGGGAAGGGAATTATTCCTCAACCTGTGTGATGTAGTTGTTTGTGACGGTTTTGTAGGAAATGTCGTTCTCAAGGTTACTGAAGGAACTTCATCACTCCTGTTCAAAATGATTAAGAGCGAGTTTAAGTCAGACTTTTTAGGAATGGTTATCGGGCTCTTGGCAAAACCGTTTATGAAAAGAATTTACGAAAAAATTAACTATGAAGAGTTTGGCGGAGCTTTATTACTTGGTGTAAAAGGTATTACCGTTATCTCTCACGGAAGAAGCAATGCTTATGCTATCAAAAACGCTGTTAGAGTAGCTAAACATGCTGTAGAAACATGCGTTAATGATAAAATTTTGGAAAGCATAAGCGAATAAGTTGGGATAGGAGCAATAAAACAATGATAAAAAACGCAATACCTTTGAGAATTGCAGGTGTAGGGTATAGTGTTCCGGAAACGGTTATAACAAATGATGATTTAACAAAATTATACGATACCTCTGACGAGTGGATTTATACAAGAACCGGAATTAAAGAAAGAAGAGTTGTTTCAGGAGAACAAAACGCCATTGATTTAGGTTTGGAAGCTGCTAAAAAGGCTTTGGACAAAGCAAAAATGTCTCCTGAAGAAATTGATTTAATTATTGCCGCATCTTCAGCACCGCCTGATTTGTATCCGGCAATTGCTTGTCATATTCAAGCCAGATTGGGTATTAAAACTCAGATTCCGGCCTTTGATATTACTGCTGCTTGTACCGGTTTAATTTACGCCTTAAGCATTGCTAAAGGATATATAGCATCAGGAATGTACAAAAATATTCTTATTGTTGCAACAGATAACAATTCAAGACTTGTTAACTGGGAAGACAGAGGCACATCAATTCTTTTTGGCGACGGTGCAGGAGCTATGGTTGTAACTGAAGCAGAAGACGGAGTTGATGATGTTATAGCTATTGATATTAAATCTGACGGAAGTATTGGTGATTTAATTGAACTTTCTTTTGACGGAAAGAACTGTCCGCTTGTTGAACAGTATGAACCAAAACCGCAGGGTATCAGAATGAACGGCAAAGGTGTTTACGCTTTTGTTGCAAAGATTCTTCCGCATTATGTAGAAAATCTGATTACAAATGCAGGTATGAAAGCAGAGGATATAGACTATTTAATTCCTCACCAGGCTAATATCAGAATTATTCAAGCTGTTCAGGAGCGTCTCGGATATTCTGACGATAAAGTAGTTACTAATATTAAGTATTACGGAAATACTTCCGCAGCTTCAATCCCTCTTGCTTTAGCAGAAAGTGTAGAACAGGGAAATGTAAAACTCGGCACAACTGCTGTGTTATGCGGTTTTGGGGCCGGTATGACCTGGGGTGGTGCGATTGTAAGATTACGTGAAGGAATTTGCTAGGAGCAGGGGTAAATGTTCGGGTAAAGTTCTTTTGCCGGCGTAAATAACTAATAAAATATAAGGAGTATAAAATGGTGAAGAAAGTTGCGTTTTTATTCCCTGGACAGGGCTCACAAGCTGTTGGGATGGGAAAAGAGCTTTATGATAATTTTGAATCAGCTAAAAAAGTTTTTGATTCAGCAGATTCAACTTTGGGTAAAAGTATTACAACACTTTGTTTTGAAGGTCCGGAAGACAGCCTTAAACAAACAGTTAATACTCAGCCTTGCATAGTGACTATGTCAATCGCTGCAATGGAAGCGTTAAAATCAGAATTAAATATTTCAGCAGACTTTGTTGCTGGCCACTCTTTAGGTGAATATTGCGCAATGTATGCGGCAGGAGTTATGTCTCTTGAAAACACTTTAAAAGCTATTCAAAAAAGAGCTGACTTAATGGGTCAGACTAAGGGCGGTTCAATGGCTGCTGTATTAAATGCAAGCGAAGAACAGTTAAAAGCAGGTTTGGAAGAAGGATCAAAAGTCGGTTATGTTGATGTCGCTAACTACAATTCTCCGGCTCAGGTTGTTATCACCGGTGATGAAAATGCAGTAAAAACTGCTTCTGATTATCTGCTTGCAAACGGTGTAAGAAGAGTTGTTCCTCTGGCTGTTTCAGGAGCATTCCATTCTAAGTTTATGGAAGGAGCGGGCAAAGAATTTGCAGAATTTATTTCTAATTTTGAATTAAATAACGCATCAATTCCTGTTATTACCAATGTTGACGCTGAAGCTACAACGTCTGCGGAAGATTTTAGAGCTAAAATGCCTAAACAGATTTATTCATCAGTACATTGGACCCAAACTATTGAAAAAATGGTTTCAGAAGGGGTAGACACATTTATTGAAATCGGCCCTGGTAAAGTTCTTGCGGGATTGAATAAAAAAATTGCTCCGGAAGCTGTTGTTTATAATGTGTTTGATAAAGCTACACTTGAATCAACAGTGGCAGCTTTAAAAGAACAGATGGCAGGTGTCTAGAATGATAAAATTCCGGCTTTCTGAAGAAGTGAAAATGATGTTGAGCAAACCTCGCCCGATGTCAATAATCAATAAGAAGCCGAAAGGGTATTACAACAGCCCTGAGTTTTATGCAAAGCATCCGGATTTAATGCCGAGAGATATATATCTTGCGTCCGGCAGAGTTGTAACAAAAGAGGAAATAGAGAAAAATTTTAATAAAATGTTTTCGTTGCCGTTTAAAGATAAGTGTAAAATGTTCTTAAGCCATATAAAGAAAACTTCAAAAAATGGATGAGCTGGTATTAATCAAAAATTTAATATATGAAATCCGCGGGCAAAAAGTAATGCTTGATTTTGAGTTGGCAGAGCTTTATGAGGTTGAGACAAAAAAGTTAAACCAAGCTGTGAAACGTAACAAGGAACGTTTTCCTAAGGATTTTGTTTTTCAACTTACAAGCGAAGAATGGAAAACTTTGAGGTCACAATTTGTGACCTCAAAAACCGAAACTGAAACAAGAGGCGGCAGGCAATATCTTCCGTATGTTTTTACGGAACAGGGTGTCGCAATGTTGTCTGAGGTGCTCAGAAGCCGGAGAGCAGTTGAGGTCAATGTTCAGATTATGCGGACTTTTGTAAAACTCAGGCAATGGGCTCTTGATAGTAAAGAATTTGGTAAAAGATTACTTGACTTAGAGAAGTATTTCATAGAACATTGTACTGATAATGAAAGAGAGATAAAACGAATCTATGAAGCAATAGATTTACTCATGGACAGAACAAAACCTAATGATATAGGATTTAAGGTATAAAATAAGGAGAAGAATTAATGACAGAAAGAAAAATTGCCTTAATTACAGGCGGATCAAGAGGTATCGGATTAGCATGCGCTTTGGAACTTGCTAAAGCAGGCTGTGACATCATTATTAACGACATTTGTGATGCTGAAAAAGCTCAACCGGCTTTGGATGAAATCAAAGCTTGCGGAGTAAACGCTTATTTCTACAGCTTTGATGTTTCAGATGACAAAGCCGTTCAGGAAAATGTCGACAAAATGATTGCTGAACATGGCAAAATTGATATCTTATTAAACAATGCCGGTATTACAAAAGACGGTCTGTTTATTAGAATGGATATGGAACAGTGGGAAAGAGTTATCAAGATTAACTTAACAAGTGCATACTGCGTAACTCACGCTGTTATTAAGCATATGATGAAAGCTCGTCAGGGTTCAATTATCAATATGTCAAGCATTGTTGGACGCCATGGTAATGCAGGACAGGCAAACTACTCTGCTTCTAAAGCTGGTTTAATCGGTTTGACTCAAACTCTTGCAAAAGAGTTCGGTTCTCGCGGTATAAGAGTTAATGCGGTATGCCCTGGCTTCATCCAAACAGCTATGACTCATGATTTGGCTAATATTGATGAGTATTTGAAAGCTATTCCAATGAAGAGACTCGGTACTCCGGAAGATATCGCTAAAGTCGTTAAATTCTTAGCTCTTGATACAGAATATGTAACAGGTCAAGCTATTGAAGTTGCAGGCGGTTTGATGATATAAGAATTGTAAAAGCGGCGGTGCGATTTTTCTCACGCCGCTTTTATTTTATAGGGAATACATCCTGTTGTAACGTTTTTTTAAGTTTATTTGCAAAATTATCTTGAAATAGTATAATTTAGTAGAATAGTGTATAACACATAAATAAGAGGATGAAAAAATGAGTACATTTGAAAAAGTAAAAAAAGTTGTTGTTGATCAATTAAGCTGTGATGAAGCTTTAGTTACTCCTGAAGCTAGCTTCACTGCTGATTTAGGTGCAGACTCATTGGATACAGTTGAATTAGTTATGGCTTTCGAAGAAGAATTCGGTTGCGAAATTCCTGATGAAGAAGCTGAAAAAATCCAAACAGTTCAAGATGCAGTTAACTACATCGACGCACACTCATAATAAGTTTGTTTAGATTTATATAAGAGGGTGAGAATTCAAACTTTTTTCGCCCTCTTATTTATTAGGGGAAAGTAGAAGATGACAAAACGTAGAGTAGTAATAACAGGAATGGGAGCTGTAACTCCATTGGGTATTGGAGTTGATAAATTTTGGAATGCTCTTTTAGCTGGAAAAAGCGGTGTATCTCTTATTGAAGCAATTGATACAGAAAAACATACCGTAAAAATTGCAGCTGAAATTAAAGATAAAGATTTTAATCCTGAAGATTATCTTGATCCTAAAGATGCAAAAAGGATGGATAGATTTACTCAGTTTGCAATGGTAGCTGCTGATGAAGCTATTGCTGATTCCGGTATTGATGAAGCAAATATTGACCCGTATAGAATCGGAGTTATCGTAAGTTCTGCAGCCGGCGGTTTTAAAACATTTGAGAAAAACCACATTGCAATGATAGAAAAAGGACCTACAAAAGGTTCTCCGTTCACAGTTCCGATGCTGATTGTTGATATGGCATCAGGAAGAATTTCTATGAAACATGGTTACAAAGGTTTAAACAAAGCTGTTGTTTCAGCTTGCGCTACAGGCTCACACTCAATTGGTGATGCTCTGAGATCAATTCAATACGGAGATGCCGATGTTGTAGTTGCAGGAGGCTGCGAAGCTACAATTACAACTCTTGGTATCGGAGCTTTCACCGCTGCAAGAACTCTTTCTAAGAGAAATGATGAACCGGAAAAAGCTTCAAGACCTTATGACAAAGACAGAGACGGCTTTGTTATGGGTGAAGGCGCAGGTGTTCTTGTTCTTGAAGAGTATGAACATGCTAAGAAAAGAGGCGCTAAAATTTATGCTGAAATTGCAGGTTACGGTCAATCAGCAGATGCTTATGATATGGTTGCTCCGGATCCTGAAGGAAACGGTGCTATCAAGTCTATGGAACTGGCTCTTGCTGATGCAGGCTTGAAACCTGAAGATATCGATTATATTAATCCGCATGGAAC
>CALVCR010000008.1 GCA_944326125.1 Candidatus Gastranaerophilales bacterium
GAAAGTAAGAATTACAGCGGTTGGATATTTGGCAATGAAAGTAATAAATATTGGACACAAGTGCTTCCAGTTAGAAGGTGGAAAAGCCACAAAGAACGCTTCTACAATCCAATTATGCAAAACGCAACACATATAAGAGCTATTAGAAAGCATATTGACGACACAATCCCTGTTTACTCCATAATAGCCTTTTCAGACGAATGTACATTGAAAGATGTAACAGTTAAAAGTAATGTAGTTGTAACCTATTACAGCCGTTTATATAAGAGCATAAACAACATTATTTCTAATTCCAATTATTCAATAACACCAGAGCTACTAAATCAGACCTACGAAAAGCTATCACAATTTAGTAATGTAGATTATTCAACAAAGATTCAACATATCTACAATAACAGATAAACTATGTTTAATATTAAGCTGCATATTTAGTAGCCCATTGATTTAACATATAAATCAGTTTAGTACTAGATTTACTTAATAGCTGTTCTTTAAGCATATTAATAAATGGTTCGATATAAGACGCATTCTTTCCGCCATTTTTAAAATTAGCACCTTCGGGTGCTTTTTTTAATGGCTGAATTGATAGCGGGGAGAATTGCTTTTTGCGAGTTGCGCGAGGGAGCTGAGGCTGGAGCGTTTTTGCGTTTGGGTTGATAACACATTAGCAAAACGCGTAATTGCCGTTAAACGCGACCGAGCAAGACACGAGCCTCGTCGTTTTCGCTATTAAACAGGAAATGAAGTCTGTGTGTCGGGCTTTATTTTTTATCAAGAGTTGTGGAATAACGAGACGAGAACTCCGCAAGGCAAAGCCTTGCATAATAGTCCGAGCGACTTGTGAGCGGAGTACAGAGTCTATTTACGATTCAATTACATTATTAAGAATATTGACTTAGAGCAGCTCTCAATTCTTATAATATAAATATAAGAAAGTTAGGAGAGTAATATGAAAAAAAGATTTTTAGGTCAAAATAAGTTGGAAGTTTCCTGTATCGGCTTAGGGTGTATGGGCTTGACTCAGAGCTATCCTCCGTTTCCGGAAAAAAGATTCCATTGCTACAATAAAAATAGGGGCTGTATACAAAACATCTTCTATTTTTTAATAATCTTTTTTAAATAAATCATATCCCTCAATTGTTTTCCGTTTTCAAAAATAGGGTGAGAATAGTTATTTGTAAAGAAATTTTTGACCCTGTGTGTTTCTATAAATCCGCGGTTTTTATAAAAATTAAGTGTTTTTTCATTTTCTCCTGTTCCGAGAATGAGGGCTTTAAATGTTTCTTTGTACCTATTGTATACAAAATCCAGCAAAGCAGAGGCATAGCCTTTATTTTGATACTCGGGATATGTCGCAAGATTTTTGATTTCTATTGTGTCAAAATCCGCCTTTATGACCGCACATACAGAGGCAGGTTTTCCGCTAGCGTACAGTACAAAAAGATCTGACTGCTCTAAATACCTGTTAATCATTGATTCTTCTTCGTCTCCGATTAAGAGTAAATCCATAAACGCGGTTTTATTTCCTGTGACTTCTTTAATTTCCATCATTATGCTTATTTTTTGCCAAACTGCCCCTAAATATTTTTCCCTAACTCATAAGCCTGTTTTGGATACTGGGTGTGATTAACATCACCCTCTGTCCAAACTCCTGATGCAATAATTTTTCCTGCATCAGACCAGCCGAGATAATTCAGTAAGGTTTCATAATGGCTGATTATAGGCTGTGCTTCTTTAACAGAAGTGTCCGCATAGGTCATAATTAAAACAGCTTTTTTCGGAACATGAATCTGTCCGTTAATTGCATAGAATCTGTCTATAACGGCTTTAATCTGTGCTGAAATTCCAAAATAATACATAGGAGTTGCAAATACAACTGCATCAGCATCTATTATATTTGCTTTTACAAATTCAAAATCATCTTTGAAAACACATTGGCCGTTCATTCCGCATTTGTTGCAGGCAACACAAGGGTGAACATTTTTGAAAGCGGAATCAAATCTTACAACGTTGTGCCCTGCTTCTTCGGCTCCTTTTATAAAATTGTCAGCCAAAGTATTTGAATTTCCGTTTTTCCTTGGGCTTCCGGTGATAACGAGTATTTTCATTTTATTTTCTCCTTTTAAAATCTTATTACAACCTGATGCAGCTCCGATAACAATCGCACCGGCAGCAGTTATAACAGTATTTTTTATAAATCTTCTTCTATTCATTCGCTTTAAAACCTATAGTGTAATTCTAGCACCTTAGAGCGGCTCTAAGTCAAATTTTTTTATAGCAAGTTTATACAACCGGCTTGACATTTTTATTTTGAAACATCATAATACCTGTGTGTCTATAAAAATGCAAAAAAAGGTTGCTGCAGGGCTTTCGATTACTTCCAATGCAGTTATAATTGTTTCAAAACTTATTGCCGGGATTATTTCCGGCAGTATAAGTATCATATCGGAAGCAATTCATTCTTTGAGCGACTTTTTAGCTTCCGTACTTACGTTTTTTGCAGTAATGCGATCTTCTGAGCCTGCAGATAAAAATCATCCGTACGGGCATGGCCGCTATGAAGATATGTCAGGGTTTATTGAAGGCGGTTTAATTGTTTTTGCAGGATTGTTTATTATTTATGAAGCAGGGAAGAAGCTTTTTATCGGTTTCTCTATGGAACCTGAAAATACATTTGGAATATGCGTTATGGCGTTTGCGGTAATAGCAAATTATCTTGTAAGCAAATACCTTTTTTATGTAGCGCAAAAAAGTGATTCAGTTTCTTTATATGCGGATGCCGAGCATCTAAGGACCGATATTTGGTCATCATTAGGGGTTTTAATCGGGTTGGTTCTTATTAAAATTACGGGATTAGTTATTCTGGATCCGATAATTGCAATGATAGTTGCATTGTTTATTTTAAGAGCAGGGGTAAAAATTTCAAAAGAGACATTAAATAATCTTCTTGACGGTTCTTTGCCGGTCGAGGATTTAAATAAAATTGAAGAGGTTATTAAAAGCTTTGAGCCGAAGGGAATAATAGGTTTTAAAAATCTAAAAACAAGAAGGACAGGGCCTACAAAAGAAATTGAGTTTACATTACTGTTTCCGGAAGATATGACAATTTCTCACTGCCACGAATTCTGCGACGAGCTGGAAGAGCAGATTGCAAAACAACTCGGTCCTTGTTCAATATCTATTCATGCCGAACCGGATTGTCCGAAGTGCAGGAATACAGTTCCCAGATTTTGAAAATGAGTTATGGTTCCAAAATTGCTCTGGTTTCCCAAAGGTTTTCTGCGGGATTGAATACCGCTTTTTCAAAACGGGTTCCCGGAGTTGCAATATATTCCGAAGGGGCTTTAAGAACTTTGAAATTTTTCGGGAAAGTTATTTTTATTAAAGCTCCGTATTTTGTGTCCATAAAGCTTTTTGCCAAACGAAGATCCTCTGTTGCGGATGTAAATCCTTTATTATCAAGGATAGTATCTATATCTAGATTTTTTTTCGGATTTAGAGTCACTCCTCTGTATGTAACCAGCTCGTGTTCAAGCGGTCTGGAAGTTTTAATGGCATATGACAGGGTATCGTAAAGTTTTTGTGCCTGTTCGCTTAATGGAGCCCCTTTCCTTAAGTAATTATTAATATAAGAGCATTTTTGATACTCTCTTATAGCTTTTTGAATTTCCTCAGCCGAATACTTTGCCTGAAAAGTATCGGTACAAAGTTTTACGTTCTTAAAAATCTCTTTGCAAGGTTTGCAATCTAACTTATTAAGCTTTATATTTTCAAGCGTTTTGCAAAATATTGGCTTTATAATCATTTTAATTAATTCCCTTATATTAATAAAAACTTTTTATAAGATATTATTGACCTTTTGTAAATAAATACTTTATTATTTTACATTTAATTTATTTTGTAAGATGAATACCGGTACAAAATGCTTAAAATTTAGCCGGTAGTGTGTTATAAAAAATTTTTGCTATAATTAATCTTATGATATTTAGAGTTTTATTAATTCTTATTTTTGCGCTGTCCGTTTACTTGCGTCTTGATGCATATTTGATTAATAACTCCTTTTTTACGGACGAAATTCTGCTTGCAATGAATGTTTTTGAGCGGGAAGGGTTAGGTTTTCTATATCCTTTAAGTTATTTTCAGTCTGCGCCTACCGGGTTTATGATGTTATCTAAAATGGTTGCGCAGTATATAGGGATTACGGAGCTCTGTTTCAGATTTATTCCTTTTGTTTCTTCTATTTTATCGCTGATATTTTTCTATATGTTGTCAGGTCTTGTATTTAAAAACAAATATTGCAGACTTTTGGCTTTATTTGTATTCGGGATAAGTTATCAGCTTTTATTTTATACTCAGGCTTTTAAACAGTATTCTTCTGACGTGATGTTAACTGTGTTGTTTCTGTATACGGCATTTAAGTTTCACGATAAGACTAAGAATTATTGTGCGGCAATTACGGTTGGTTTTGTATCTTTTGTTATGCTTTGTTTTTCATTTCCTATGTTTATTGTTATTCCGGCATTTTATACAGCTTGGTTTATTACGGGTAAAGAATGCAGGATAAGAATTATGGCTTCTCTTCCGCCGTTATTAGCAGGAGGCGGATTTTTTATCTGGTTTTATTCAAAATATATTAAGACATCTGCGTATCTTATAAACTACTGGCATAAAGGGTTTGAACTTTTTACTCCTGAAATCTATAAGATTAATTTTCAGTTTTTATTTTATGATTATGCTTTTCCAATATTATTATTAATATTATTAAGCGGCGGTTTTTATTTTCTGTTTAAGAGGAATAAGTTTTATTTTTGGACTTTATTTTTGACAATTTTTTATACTCTTCTCGCCGCGTTATTTAAATTTTATCCCTTTGAGCGAAGATTGATTTTGTTCTTGCTGCCGGTATTAATATTAGTGAGTATTTACCCTCTGGATAATTTAAAGAAAAACTTTCAATCCTGGGTTTGGGCTCTTATTGCTTTTATATTCTTCGGTTATGGAATTTTTAATTTCTCAAAAGATTTTGTTACCGGAAATATAAGTTATTTGAGGCAGGATGTTAAACCGCTTTTGAATGAAATTATAAAAAAAGATAAGAGTGAAAAACTCTATCTTTATTACGGCTCTTTAACTGCGTATTCTTATTATTCAAAAATTATGGATCTTCCGTATGATTCAGTTATTGCAGGAACATACCCTAAAGAGGAAAAGTTTTCCGAAGAGTATTTAATCAATGATTTAAAACACTTGCCGGGCGGAGTTTATTATATTTTGTTTGTAAAAGGCACATGGACTTATGAAAAAGATGTTGATGCTGCTTTAAATTGGCTTAGACAAAAAACTTTCATAGAAGAAGATACTGTTCTTAAATCAGCCAGACTTTTGAAAGTAAATATATAATATTATTTGATATTTTATATTTATGTAATATAATCAATGACGAAATATAGATATAATGTGTATTATATACAATATTAAATTTTGTAAAATTTTCAAAATGTCATGCTTATAATATGGCAAAAATTTTCTTGTTACATTCTTTATATATTTAGAAGGAGTTTTCAAGGTGTTTATAAACAAAATCAGTAGTGTTGCGCATAATGTCGGGTTTAAAGGTTATCAGCATGTTAAAAATGATGTCGGCGAAACCGTTATGAAATTTAATTACCCTTACAATCCGAAAGAAGAAGATTGTAAAATAGAATTTTACAGGGTGCAAAGAACTGATAATTATAATTATAAACTCTTAGGAAAAATTGCGGAACAAGCCTTAACTCCGGAAGGTGTGGAAGTCAATCTGCAGGATATGACAAATCTGGATAAGGATGAAGCTTTTGCTTATAAAGTAATACTGACTGATAAAAAAACAGGTGCAACGAGAGAAGTAGCAGATACCGGAGTGAAAATAAAAGACATCGGTAACGGTGAATACGGGTTTAGAGTATCCGGCGGCGAACCTACTACTGAGTATAAGTACACTCTTGTTACAAGAGGAGGAACAACCCCTATGGTTCAGGGCGCCGGCTATTTGATTGTTCCTGATTCTTATATGCCGGGCGCAAAATACAAAGGTTTTTCTGATGCAGATACCGGGAAAATAGAATATAACGAAAAGTACCAGAAGGAAGCTGAAAATTCTGTAAAACATTTCTCCCGTGTATATGGCGGCAGTATGGCCGGCATGGAGTTAATGGTTCCGAAAATTAAAGAACAGGGTTATAAAGTTCTGTTTACAAACCCTATTGCCAACGGTTCAAAAGGTTGGTCTTTAGGCTATTGGAATAAAAATAATATGCAGATTTCTCCGAATATGGGGAATGCTGAAAACTTTGCTTCATTCTTCCGTGAATTATATACCAACGGTATGAAATATGTTTATGACGGAACATTTACATCAGAAGGTTTGGAAGGTATTCACTTCCAGTATGCTCAAAGATGGGCAGAACAGAATCCTCAGTCTTATTACTGGTTTAGAATGGATGGTATAAAGAATTCTAATCTCGGACTCGGTGTCGTTCCTAAAAATGCGGAAAACTTAAGATATAGGGTTATAAACTCTCCTTATAATTATGAGCAGCAGTCTGACGGAACTTATAAGAAGGTTTCAAATCCTGATTACAGATCTGACAGAGAAACTTTATTCCAGATTTATGATGCTTCTCAAGCCGGAGAAGATCAGTTAAAAGCTCTGGATAAAGCAATAGAGCGCTATAACAATCTCAAAGCCGGAGATCCTCTCGGTGTAAATACTCATGATGATACTATTATTAACTACGTATTCCAGATTAATCCTAAAGAATATGATAAGAGAATAGATGTTATAAACAATTTGAATAAAAATTACGGTAAGAATATTACTCTGGATAGTGAAGCCGGAACTCTTCTTGCCGGACAGTTTTCAAACTTTAAGATTAATAAGAAAACCGAAGGCGGATTTGTTGCTTGGGATGCCAATACTGATATGGTAAAAATGAATTACCATATTTCCGGTTATGATGAAAAAAATCTTCAGGCTATTGTTGATCCAGGTCAAAGAGATGCAGAAAGACAGAGAATTATCCGCGGTACAAAAGAAGTTCAGGATATGGCTATTCAGGCAGGCAGATACTGGACCGGAAAAGTTAAAGATATTCAGACAATTTATACTGCTAAAACCGTTGGTTCCGCAAAGACAGCAGCTGCATTAGATAAACTTATACAAGATGGCAAACTTCCGCAGGAAGCTTCACTTAACAGTACTGCTCTTAATAATATTTTGAACGGTAATTATATGCTTTCTCCAAAGGGACTGTTATCAAAAGATGATGTTACTGTAAAATCCTTGATGAAACTTCCTCTTGATTCTTTGGAACTTGGAGAAAATACCGCAGGTGTTCTTTCAACATCATATTTTTCAAACAGAGCGACAACAGATGAAACTATCGGTAAAACAAGATTTGAATTATTGCAAGAAAATAATCCGCATCTGGTTGAACCTTATGACAAAGTTTATAACAAAGTTAACGAATTATTTACTCATCAGTTAAAGAATTTTGCGGATGAAATTATTAAAAAAGTAAATGAAACTTCTTCCGAAAAACTTATTGATAGTGACGGAGAGTTTACTGAATACGGTGAGTACGTAATGGAACTTGTCGGTCAGGATATCGCTAAGTATGCTTTGCTTAAGGCTCTGGGCGGAAATAATTTCAAAACGAAAACTCTTGATAACGGTGAAATGACTTATGATTATGAACTTTTAATGAATAATACATCATTAAAGGCTCTGGGCATAAATGCTGACAGTCCGGCAACAGAAGCAAGAATGCTTGAAGAAAAAATTGAAAAAGGATTAAAAGGGTTAACCAAAACCGATATAAACTATGTTGCTGATTCTATTAAAAAGAGAATTTCAGGTACGGATACCATGAGCTTCAGAATAGCGGAAGCTTTGGTTGCTAAAGCAAGTCTCGGTTTGGATTGGAGACTTGATGCCGCAAAAGACGTTATTGATATGGATGCTGTAAGAAACGGTGAAAATACTTTTGATGATGCCTGGGATGAAGTTATTAATTTCTGGAAAAAATTTGTTCAGATAGTTAAAGAAGAAAACCCTAATTCTTATATAGTTGCAGAAGTTACTGATGTTGCTGATTTAATGCGCGACACATATGGTCTTATGGCAAGTCCGTATGATGGTGAAACAAATATCGGACAAAAATATAACGGCGAACCTGATGCTATGGCCAAGTTCTTTAATGAAACAGGTATTACATCAGAAGCCGGTTATTCATACTTCTTTACTAATTTGTTGACAGCATTTGCTCCTGACTTTGAGAGAGGAACACAGATTTCCGACAGCCATAATGCTTATAAAGACAGATTGCAGCAGTTGTTACAAACAAGAAGTGTGGATTATTTAAGAAATCTGTATACATTTATGGGAAACCACGATAAACCTCGTACAATTCATGGCCTGGCTTTGGATATGGGATTGTTCCATGCAAATCTGTTAAATCAGTTTAACCATAAGTTTGAAGAAAATCGTAGATTCAGGCAGGATGTTATCAGAGTTATGTCCGGTGCAAAAACAGATGCGGATATCCCTATAGAATTGAGATTAAATGTTGACAATAACGGATATTTCCTTACAACAAGCACAAAAGCTGTTGCTATGAATAAACTGTTAATGGATATAGTTTATAATGATATGAAAGGAACTTTATCCGAAAAAGATCAAAAACTCATAGTTGATGCTCTTATTGATCTTGCAAACGGAAATTATCTTGGAGGCGGAGTAACTGAACCTCTTCAGAGAATCAGAATTCCTGAACTTTCTTCTCTGGAAGCTGCTTTTGCTCAAATATTGTCTATGGCAGAGGCATTTGGCTTAAAACTTTCTGAAGCTGATAAAAAAGCATTGATTGCGAATGTTGCCAATATTGCTAAAAATATGAACCTGGATAATTACCTTGTTCACGGAGATTTAGACTGGACCGGGTTGGATGCCGATGTAAAAGAAGCAAATAGGAAAGCTGCAGCTGAAATTCTAGGCGACAGATCTGATTACGGTAAGTATAGTTTGTATACTGTTCAGCTTGCAAGACTTTTAAAAGCAGCATATAAGGAAACGAAACCTTCTGAATCAGCTTCAAATGCTATTGATAACGCGTTAAAACAATTTGTTGAAAAATATGATAAAAAGACGGTAGATTCTAATACAAATGATTTTAAACGTATAGAAGATCCTGTTACAGCAAATGTTAAAAATGCTTATGGTGCAAGAGATATAAGACTTGTAATAGACTTAGCTTTAAGTCAGGCAGAGTTCAAATCCGGTGAAAAATTCCCGAACAGACAGGCTATTCTTGATAAAATGTATGAAGCAGCTACAGAGCCTGCTGTAACAAAACTCGCAATGATAACAGAAGCTTTAAAAGCCCTTGTTGGTATTCCGACTACTTATGCAGGTGATGAATACGGTATGACCGGTTATGAAGAAAAGGCTAAGAATATTTATCAGCAAAACAGAAATGCTCTTCCGTTCTCTGAGTTAGATAAGGACACCGAAATCGGAAAATACAGACGTAAAGTCAGAGATATGATTAACGGTGCAATAAAAGACAGAAGTAATCCGAAATTGGCTCCTCTGAATAATGGTACACCGTATATGCTGGATGTAGAAGGCCCTCAATCAGCTGTAGCATATATGATGCAGGCTGCAAATGGTGATGTAACTATTAGTTTGATGGATTTTGCAGGAGTAAATCACTCTAACAGGTTCGATTATTTCCAACAATATGGTTTGGATGATGAGAAGAAACGCCAGGACTTCTTTAGAGATAATAATATAGAATCCATAAATGAATATAACAGATATGTACCGATAAGCCCTAAATCAGAAGTCGATATGATTACGTTGGGTGCAGGTGTTGCCCTTCCTGTAGGTATGGCTTTTGCAAATGTTAATTTGAAAGACACAGCAAAATACGTTGTAGACAGAGTCAACGGCAAGTTGGGTATCATAAAAGAAGGCGGCGGCAAGATCGTTATGGATGGTAAGACCGCTAAAAATGGCGTTATGGTTTTGAGAACTGTATTTAAAGGAAAAGGTTCTCAACCGGTCTTTAATAAGCAGTATAACATTGTTTCAAATCCATATCAGCCGGCAAAAACAGTTGAGGAAGGGAAAAAGCTGTCAGTGTTGGCAAAATAACGCTCTATGATGTTTTTTCCTTGTAAATTGTTTTTGTTTTTGATAAATTGTAGAAAGTGTGTTTTATGTTTAAAACGTTGTGTATTATCATTGTGAATAAATGTAAAGTTCATGCTTCAAAACTAGCAAAAAATAAGTTTTCACAGACTTTTAATATATAGATACCAGGTGGGATTTGTATGATTAAACAAGTAAGTTTAGCAGATAATAATACGGCATTTAAGGCTAAGTCTGAAAATAAAGAGACGAAGCCGGAATCACGTATTTTACCTAATACTTTGGGCACAAGACTTAATCAGACTTATCAAAAAACATCTAATGCATTTTTGAAATACCCGCAAAAAGGTTTAAGAGGAGATGTAAATTCTGATTTCTATGAATTTATTACGATGGGTATTGTTCCTTATCTCATCGGCAGCGGTATGTTTATGGCTATGTTTAACCTTCTTAAAAATCTGGATCCGAAATCACAGGTCTTAGCGGGTATTAATGGTAAAAAATTCGCACTTGGGGTTGTTCTCTATGGTTTGTTTAAGACTCTTTCAGCTGATCTGGTAACCCGTCCGGTATATTGGGGAACCGGAGTTGATTTAGAACTTCCGATTGAACATGTTTCATATCCGCTTCCAAAAGAACCCGGTGCTGATGCTGAAATTATTCCGGAAATTCAACAAAGAAAAGTTTATGACAGCAGAGAGTTCTTTAGAAAAGACCTGATTCAAAAAGATATCGGAAAAGAATACTATGATAATGTAGCTGAAAAAATAGGATTAGGCACGGATTTAAATGATTCCGTAACTGAAACAACTCCTATTATTCAAAGTATTGTATCTACTACAAAGACAGCTAAAACTCTTACCACTTATGCCTGGGCAGCAACCGGTGTAGGGCTTGCTATGCAGGACAGCTGGAAAGATTTCTTTGCTGCCATCTCTAACAGAAGACGTTACCACAAAGCAGCAGGTGACGGTTTGGGTACAAAGATTGGTAAACGTTTAAAGAATTTTGGTTTAAATACAATAGATATTTCAAAAAGTTTCGGCAGATCATTCTGCAAAGGATTTAAAACCCTCTGGAGCGGCGAGAACGGTACAAAAGGCTTTATGAAACATGCGGGTAAAGCATGGCTTCTGCTTACTGGTGCCGTTACGGTCGGCAGCACCGCTAACGTAATTATACGTGCCAGAAAGAAAGCAAAGTTGGAAAATGAAAAAATTATGGACAGATCCAAAGAAAGTACGGTGATATAGTATGGCCCTAACCCCTATTCAATCTACAGATAATAAGAATATTCACAAGCCGTACATAGAAGCTCAAGGTACGGTAAAAACAACAAATAATATTAAACCGTCCCGTCCTGAAGGTCACCTTGTTGACGATTCTTTGGGTTCAAAAACAAAATATTTCTTTAAAGATATCGCTTATGATATGAAAGCTATGAAAGACGGCTGGCAGGGTAATGCAAATGACCACCAGAGCGGACATCTTAACGACGTGGGTCTGAAACTGGGCGGTATAGGAATCGCAACAATGCTTGCTGCAAGAACTACAAATCCGATGGCAAGACTTATGGAATATGTAGGGCTGGGTACATTCCTTGCGTCTATGGAAATTTTTCCTAAACTGTTTATTTATCAGCCTTCCAAAATGGTTCACGGTTTTGATATCGGTAAACAGTATATAGATGAACAGGGTCGTAAAAAATCTGTATTCCAGGATGGCAACTATATTCCGTTTGATATGTATCAAGGCGACAGACCTGATGAAGATCTTGATATTATCGGGGATAAAATGGGTATTCCTAGAGGAATTGAAGATCGTCACGATTTAATTAAAGAACAAATGAGAAAGATTGCTGTTCAGAATAACACTTTATGGATGTTAACAGCCGGTTTAGCAACTCCTGTTATGACAGCGCTTATATGCTGCGGACTTGAAAAACCTCTTTCTGTTCTTGTTGAGAAAGCAAGAAATGCCAAATATAATTCAAGAATTACAAAAGCTCTGGCTCTTACCGGAAATAATATGAGCCTTGATGCAGCAAATATACAACCAAATAACTTAAGCAAAAAAGTTGAAAAGATTTTAAATACATATAAAGGTAAAGAAATACCGCAGAATGAAATTGATAATCTGGTTAAGTTAATGACAAGCGATCTGGATTCAATTTCTTCTGAAGCTGTTACAAAAGACCTTACTCAAATATTAAAAAATGGAAAAGCCGGAGAAAAATCTTTTGCGATAGCTGATACTTTTGCTGATGATATTATTGGTCATATAGAATCTAAACTTCCTGCAAGAAATAAAGCAGTTTTCGAGCGAGTATTTGTTCCTACAGCTCCTGAGGTTCAGGGAATTCTTGATAAGGCAGGTGCAAAAGAAAGTATAACTGAAGAAACTCTTCTCAAGGTTAAAGGCGAATTTAAAAATCTCTTTAACAGCAAGATTCAAAAAGAATCTGCAGATGTTCAGAAGATATTAAAGGCTCAAAGCAATGACGTACTTGAATCAATATCTAAGAAGATTCAAGAAAATCCTTCTAAATTTGTTAATGAAGGAAATATTGATAACGTTGTTAACTTCGCAAAAATTATTGGTGATTTTAAAGAAAAACAACAATTACTTGATAAATGTAAGTCATTTAAAGTTGAATATGCTCCTGAAACGGTTATTGCAAAATCTTATAATAAATTTGAAAGAACCTTACTTGATGTATTAGGTATTAAGTACAAAGATCTTTCACTTATAAGAGAATCTGATAAGTATGCTGCCGAATTATTTGATAAAAAATTAACTGAACTTGCAAAAGATGAGGCTAAATACGAAAAAGCCGTTAATAAGCTCACTAAAGTTATGGAAGAGATGGAAATTAATCTAAACGGAAACAGCAAAAAAGATTCTTCCATGAAAGATTTGATTACGGCGATAGAAAATAATTATAATAATACCGCAAAACGTCTTGATAAACTCGGCGGTTTCAAAAATACAATAGATGCTCTTGTTAAAGAAGATGTTTCAACCCTATCAAATTCTTTATCATCAAGAGATGATTTATTCAAGTTTTTGGACGGTACCTTGGTCGATAAATACAAAGACCTTACAAATGATAAGTTCTGGAGTCAGGAATTCGGTCATAACGGAAGAATCCAATATGTTAAAGATAACGCAAAAGGGGTTGGTTCCGCTAAAAACCTTGAAATTGCCAGAATAGCGGATCGTTATCAGGGTGCTAAGAATTCATTTAACAGAATTATGCATATGTTTGATGTATACAAACGTGAAATTCCGCAAGGCGAATACGATAAAGAAATTCTTGCAAAAGGTAAAGAAGTTCTTATGAATGCAACTTCTTCCGATCATACTTTGAAACTGGATACAGTTAATAACCAAACTTATTATCGTGATATTATGAACACTATCTGGAAAGATGGTTTAGAAACATCAACTTCCAAAGCAATGGGAAGCTCCGCTTCCGAAACAGGAAAAATTCCGGAAAGACTTCAGTCATATATTAAACGCTTTAAAGATATTATGGGCAATAATGATATTGACTTTACAAAGCCGTATCACGTCTTGGACAACAATGCTCCAAATGCTTATACAAAAGCTTCTAAAACAAGATTATCTAAATTTAATCTGGTAGCCCAAAATCCGGCAGAAATGTTAAAGAACGCTGCCGCAAGAAGATACGGTAACCAGAAATGGCTGAGAATAGCCTCCGCTATCGGCGGCACGGTTCTTGGTGTAACCCTTCTTGCACAATTAGGCTTTGGTAAAATTAAAAATCCGCAGAATTTGAAGAAACAGGTGGTTGAAGATGCAAATAACTAAAGTATTACCTATTAATTTCAGAGCAGCTGCCCCGCAGCAGACAGATAAGGTTCAAAAAGAAGAACCTAAATATGTAAGCAGCGATAGTTCAGCTAAATATTTGGATAATCTGGCCTTAATTAATGCGGCCGGAGTTAAGAAGGTAGAACTTAATTCAGAGAAACCTGTTGAATATAAAAATAATTTAAGAACAATGATTCAAAATAACCAGTCCGTTATGATGGCACTTGTTATGAGAACATTTACGGCTCAGGATTTAAACGGTGATGATAAGGTTACATTATCTACCGGTGAAAAGAACGGAACTTTCTTGAGCGGGATTTCAAGACTTGATGAATTAAAAGATTTAGGAATTAATACAATTCATATTCTTCCGATTCACCCGCCCGGAAAGAAAAATGCAATGGGAACGGCAGGTTCTATTTATGCACCGGCTAAATATGTGACTGAAGACGGGCATCTTGCAATAGATCCGATGCTGATTGAAAAAGATGATCCGCGTTCTCCTGATGAGCAGTTTAAAGCATTCATTGATGAATGTCATAAACGCGGAATCAGAGTTATGTTAGACTTACCGAGCTGCGCATCAGTTGATATGTTAGAGGCTGAACCTGAATTAATGGCCTTTGGCAGAAACGGTGAAGAAAAAACTCCTCAAGGCTGGACTGATATCAGAATGTTTGAACCTTGGGCTGATGAAGCTGAACGCACATTGAATCCTAAACTTTTAGAAATGCATAAACAATTTGTTGATGCTTGTATTGATTTAGGCATAGACGGTATAAGAGCCGACGTAGCAAGAGCGAAACCTACTGAATTCTGGGATATATTGATTAACTATTCTCATCAAAGAGATCCTGAATTCGGATGGCTTGCAGAAAGTTATACTTATGAATGTGCGTCCCCTATGGTAAATATGCCGTATGACAGACCTGAAGACTTATTAAGAGCCGGTTTTGATGATTACTACGGACAATATCATATTTTCCACGATTGGCAGGGTGCACAGGAATTTAATGATTATGTCAAATTGAATCTTGATATGTCTCACAGACTTCCTGCCGGCAAGAGTGTAATAGGTTCGTTCCTGACACATGATGACAGCTCTTCAATGATTCACGGCGGAGAAAATTTTTGCAAAATGACTACGGTATTGCAGGCAACAATTCCAATGTGTAATCCGTATTTTATTGACGGTTTCCAGACCGGTGATTATTATGATTACAAATATAGAGAAACTGATAATATTGAAACTTATACAGATAAGTATAAAATGGATGAGCACAGATATAGATTAGCTTTGTTCAACTTATCAAGACAACCGGGCGGAGATAGCCCTGATATCGCAAGAGTTATGCAAGGTGTATTGAAGATGCGTAATGAAAATCTTGATGTTCTTGCTGACAGACACAGCAGCTTCATTGAGCTGGAAAAACGTGAAGACAGAGATGACCAGATAATTACATACGCAAGACACAATAACGGAAAAACTCTTCTGGTTGTTGCGAATAAGAATCCAAACAGAAACGTTACCGGTATAATTGAAATTCCGGGACTTAAGGAAGACCAAAAACTTGTCAATATGGTTCCTGAGTATGGTGAACCGAGTGAATTTCAGGTAAGTGAAGGCGAACTTAGAGTTAACCTTGCTCCTGCAGATGCTTATGTGTTTGAAATCGATACTCCGAATATTGAAGAAGATTGTAAAGAACACGCATACAGACAAAAAGTAACAGATTAAGCGAACATTAAATAAGGCTATGTCACAACAAACAGTTGATAAATAGCCATTTTTATAGGGGAGTATCAGAACTCCCCTACAAACTGTTATTTGCAGTTATCTATACTCATTTGGAATTTCGATATGAAGTGTCTCACAC
>CALVCR010000009.1 GCA_944326125.1 Candidatus Gastranaerophilales bacterium
AACCACTAGACGATACCGCTAAGGTTGATAAAAAACAAAAAAATGGCTGGGACGGAAGGATTCGAACCTCCGGAATGGCGGGACCAAAACCCGCTGCCTTACCACTTGGCGACGTCCCATCAGCCACTATTCTATAATAAGATATCAAGTTGAAATGTCAAGTTGGTTTTCAACTTGAGTATGATTAATTATTCCGGCTTTTACGGTATGAGAATATTTAAAGCAGGTTTTTGTTACCAGACAACTTTTTCAATCAACTCTATTTCGTATCCGTCCGGGTCTTGTATAAACGCGATTCTTGATCCTTTTCCGTTTAAGTCAAACGGCGGGTAGAGGTAAGTATATCCCAGCTTCTCTATTTTTTTTGTAAATTCATCTAATGAGGCAACAGCAAACCCAAAATGTCCGAATCCTGTCCCAACTGCGTATCCGGCAGAAGGTGTTTCATCATTGTATGTTAATTCAATCTGGCATGTTTTTTCTTTATCATTCAAGAAATAAAGAGTGCAGTCTTCAAGTCTTTTTTCGTGGTCAAGTTCCATATCAAGAACTTCTGTATAAAATTTTAACGATTTTTCAATATCTTTAACCCTAATCATAGTATGCAAAAACTTCATATAGCACCTCCTTTTTTTACAATAATACTATAAAAATACTTTTGTGCTAGAATGAAGTTATGAAGGATGAATTAATACAAAAAGTTTATTATTCCGATACTGACGCTTTTGGTGTTGTTTGGCACGGCTCGTATCTTCGTTGGCTTGAAATGGGCAGGGTTGAACTTTGTGAAAAATACGGGCTTAATATGCTGGAGTTAGAGAAGCAAGATATAGTTCTTCCTGTTACAAATATGAATATCCGCTATAAGTCATCAGGAAAGCTTAATGACATTGTGCTTATAGAGACAAGTATTAAGAAATTAACTCCCGTTACGATTGTATTTGAACAGACTATTAAGAATCAGTCAACAGGAAAACTCTTTTTGCAGGCTGAATTTGAAGTTGTAGCTATTCACAATGACGGTTCTCTTCATAGACGGCTTCCTGATGTTATTAAAAATGCTTTCAACTCTGAATGCCTTGTCTAGATAGGTTTTGATTCTATGCAAAGATTAAACAAATTTATAGCATCATCCGGGCTTTGTTCAAGACGCAGCGCTGACGACCTTATAGAATCAGGTAAGGTTTCTGTCAACGGGAAAATTGTTACAGAATTGGGCTTTCAAGTTGGTTCTAAGGACAAAGTTTCTGTATCAGGTAAGATTATTAAGCCTCAAAAGCTTGATTACTACCGTTTTTATAAGCCTGCCGGCTATATTACCACATCAGATGATGAAAAAGGCAGAAAAACCATTTATGATGTAATTCCGCCGGAGTTGAAATATTTGAAACCGGTTGGTAGGCTTGATAAAGATTCAACAGGTTTGATTATTATGACTAATGATGGTGAACTTGTAAATCAAATGACTCACCCATCAGTAAAAGTTCCTAAAATTTATCTTGTCCAAATTAATGGCAAAATCACCCCGGAAGACGGAGAGCAAATGTTTAACGGCATTGAAATAGAAACTGACTCCGGTGAAAAGAGAACAGCCTATGCAGAAGTTTTTCCGGTTGAAATAACGGCAAAATCTTCAACCCTAAGAGTTACTCTCTATCAGGGAATAAACCGCCAAATAAGAAAGATGTTTGCAAAACTCGGGTTTGAAGTGGTATCGCTTAAGAGAATCCAGCATGCAACCATAACTATTGAGGGGCTTAAACGGGGACAGATAAAACCTCTTAAACCTAAACAGATTAAAGAGCTGAAAATATATCTTTCTAAATTGGAAAAGGATAAAGAATGCTCAAAATAGGCATCACAGGAAATATCGCTTCAGGAAAATCAACAGTCGAAAATATTATAAAAGAATTCGGCTATGATGTCTTTGATGCCGATGAAATGACACATAGAATTTTAAATGAAGCTAAATCCGATATTGTGAAGATTTTTTCTGAAGAAGATGTAATAACGAATGGTCAAATTGACAGAAAGATAATCGCTTCAATAGTCTTTTCCGATAATAACAAACTAAAGAAGCTTGAATCAATAATTCACCCGAAAGTTAAGCAAGAGATATTGAATATTCTTAATTCCGGTCAGAATAAGAAAGCAGTGTTTGTATCTGTGCCGCTAATGTTTGAGGCAGGTTTTGAAGATATTTTTGATAAGATTATATTTGTATCAGCACCAGAAAACCTGCGGCTAAAGAGACTTATGCTCCGAAATAACTTGACTGAAGAAGATGCCTTAAAAAGGATTAAATCTCAGCTTCCTGAATCAAATAAAATAAGCAAATCTTCTTATACTATCAAAAATGATTCGGATATAGAACAAATTATCCCGCAAATTAAAGTAATATTATCCGATATAAAATAAAAAAAAGGAATTCTTTAAATACAGAATTCCAATGGTTGTTTTTTCTCTTTATCTCTATGTTTCCTCGTATTTTGTTAATCCGGGATTCCCATCCCAAACTTCCCCCGCCTACTAATCCAGCAGCGCCTCTAGGATTCTGGCATTTTTATCTGCCAGACCGCTTTTTCTTACCTGACTGCGTGTGATGTAGCTTCTGAGAGCCTCTCTGATTAATTCAGATCTGGATCTGCTTTCTAAATCCGCTACTTCATCAATTTTGCCTAAGAAACTTTCGGGCATTGAAATTAAAACTCTAGCCATGTTGTACTCCTTTTATACTTTAATACTTTATTTATATTTTTTGTGTCGTGTATATATATAAAGTATTTATTATAAAAATAATTGCCTTCTTGTTAAGAGTTTGTAAAGTTTTATTACGAAATTAAATTTCGGCTGACGGCGAAGAACATATATCTTTCCTGTAATATAAACCGTTAAATTTGATTTCGGAAACTTCTTCATATACTTTATTAACAGCAGATGTGACTGTTCTTCCGCCGGATGTAATAACCATAACAGACCCGGTTGCTGCTTCGTATTCAAGATATTTGTTTTTTCTTACGGACGGAAAGAAGGAAATCTCAGAGTCTTCAATTGCCCTATCAATCCCGCTAATAACATTTTCATTATTTTCTTTATTTTTGCAAACTAAGACCAGAGAAGCTGAAAAACTATCTTTCTGAGCTATAAAATCCACTTCATCGCTAAATGAGCCTATTATACAGGATTCAAATAGCTTGTATAAATCGTTGTCAACCAGTGAAAGCACAGATGCACAGTCGCAATCCTGCATGAATGATTCAAACCCCAGGACTGATATCTTGCCGTCATCTGTAATAATACCGTTTACGCCCAATATACCAATATATGGAGTTCCTTCTATTTCCAGATAATCTAACGCCGGATAAACCACGTTATCCATGAGAAAATATTCTTGCTCTATAGAGAGTTTATAATTCGGAGAACAAGCTCCCATGCCGGAAGTAAGCTGCCCGCCTTCTCCTTCAAGAGAATGTTTATATATAATAGAAGACCCAAACGGAAGCGCTTTGTAACCGTCTGTCAGAGTATAAAATGAAAATGGGGTTCCCCATACATAGTCTTCTATAATTACTTTTCCGCTTTTTGTCGTGAAAAGTGAATCTGAAATAATTTTTGCTGACTTTGGTGAAGTCAGTATAACGGCGCTGGATTTATCGTTTGTTTTAATTACAAAAGGATTCTTCAAGTTCTTTATATAATCCATAGCAAGATTTTGCTTTTCAAATATTCCGAATTTTGGGGTTGGAATACGCAGCTTATACAAAACTTTTTTCATCAAAGCTTTATCATATACAATAGATGCAGCCTCCTTTGCAGGAGAAAATATCTGCTGATTATTGCTGCTGAAAATTTCTGTAATATTATTCTGTATGGACTCTCTTGAACATGAAACAGTCAAATCTATTCCGTTTTCTACAGCAAATTCTAATAGTTCTTTGACCTTGTTTTCTCTAATATCAACACATACTGCAAACTCTTTCAGCGTGTCATTCCCCGGTGCAATATATATATCGTGTTTCTCTGATAATTTTTTAGCGAGTGCATACGCATTGGCAGAATTGCCTATAATTAAAATTTTCTTTCTCATAAGAAAATTATATCATAAGAATATTTTATGCCGTAATCACCGCTCTTGAAAATCTCTTATTTTTGATGTAATTTTAAAGCGTAAAATAATTTTTACAGAAAAAGAAGGAGAACTCAGATGAGTGAAAGAAAATTAGTTGGAACACAAGAGATGTTCAAAAAAGCTTTAGCCGGCGGTTATGCTATCGGTGCTTACAATGTTAACAACATGGAAATCCTCCAGGCTATAGCAGAAGCTGCTGAAGAAACAAGATCACCTATTATTCTACAGGTTTCAGCAGGCGCAAGAAAATATGCTAACCAAACTTATTTAATCAAGCTTGTTGAAGCTGCTTTAGCTACTACAACAGTACCTATTGCTCTTCACTTAGACCACGGTGCTGATTTTGAAATTTGTAAAGCTTGTATCGACGGTGGTTTCTCTTCTGTTATGATTGACGGAAGCAGATTCCCGCTTGAAGAAAACATCGCTCTTACTAAACAAGTTGTAGATTATGCTCACGCAAGAGGCGTTTCAGTTGAAGCTGAATTAGGTAAGTTAGCAGGTGTTGAAGATGATGTTAAAGTTCATGCAAAAGATTCAACTTATACAGACCCTGAAGAAGCTGCAAGATTCGTTAGAGAAACCGGCTGCGATTCTTTAGCTGTTGCTATCGGTACTTCTCACGGCGCTTATAAGTTCAAAGGCGAAGCTAAATTAGACTTTGAAAGACTCGCTGAAATTAAGAAAGCTGTTAATGAAGTTGTTGGATATGATTATCCGCTCGTTCTTCACGGTTCATCTTCAGTTCCTAAAGAATTTGTTGCTAAGTGCAATCAGTTCGGTGGAAAATTACCTGACGCTCAAGGTGTTCCTGAAGAAATGCTTAACTATGCTTCTAAACACGGTGTTGCTAAAATTAATATCGATACAGACTTGAGATTAGCTATGACTGCTACTATCAGAGAGTTCTTTATTGAACACCCTGAAAAATTCGACCCTCGTGAATACATGGGACCGGGCAGAACCGCTGTTAAAGAAATGGTTATGCACAAAATGAGAGATGTATTAGGTACTGCAGGTCACGCTGACGACTAGGTGTTACGCACGTAGATAAGGTCTCGGCTAAGAGGTCAAACTACAAGATTGAATAAAATCTATAAGCCGCCTCTTGGTAGAACCCCAAGTTAAAACAGACCTCAGCTGCTACGCACGTAGAAAATACAGAACTCAATATAAGTTCCAGTGAGGGCGGGTTGTGAAACAACACGCCCTCACTTATTCTATAAATTTAAATACTTCTTGAATGGCATATTGCTATTGCAATAGCATCAACCGTATCATCGAGCTTTGGTAAATCTTCTGTATCAAGAGCCAGTCTTACCATTCTGTCTACTTCTTTTTTCTCAGCTCTTCCATACCCTGTTAATACTTGTTTTACTTCCATTGGTGTGTATTCATATACGGGTATATTAAACTTTTCTAATACTGCCAGAATTACTCCTCTGGCTTCTGCAACGGGAATAATTGTTTTTTGGTTTTTGAAGAAAAATAATTTTTCTACAGATGCGCAATCAGGCTTGTACATATCCAAAATTTGGGCTAAATCATGTGAAATTTCTAAAAGCCGTTTGGAATCGGAAAGCTTTTTATCAGTCTGAATAGAGCCTGATGTTAATAGGTTTATTTCTTCTTTACCGGCATTTATTTCTATCATTCCATAGCCTACAATTGCCATGCCGGGGTCAATTCCAAGTATTTTCATTACTCAATTATAACAGCTGCTTAACATTTTTGCAATTTCTCGTGACAAAAATCTTATTTTGAGTTACTATTAACTTTGTATTACAAATTTTAAGGAAGTGATTATATATGGCAGCAGAAAATACACAGGAACTGGTTATAGGGATACCGAGAGGGATGTCTTTTTACAGTAATTATCCATTCTGGTATGGTTTTTTTAATAGTTTAGGGTTCAAGATTGTACTGTCAGATCCAACAACAAAACAAACTATGTCTGAGGGGTCAGCCCTTGTTGTAACAGAAACCTGCTTGCCGATAAAAATTTATTTAGGACATATTTTAAACCTTATTAAAAAAGGTGTTAAGGATATTTTTGTTCCATCTCTTCAATCAGTTGCTCCAAAGATTTACAATTGCTCTAAAATCAGGGGACTTCCTGATTTGGTCAGAAATGTTGTTAAAGGCGATTTTAGAATAATTGAAGCAACACTTGATAAATCAGCTAAAAATCAAGGATTGTACACTTTTCTCGAAGAAGCTGTGAGACCTTTTGGAATAACGGATTTCGAAACAATAAAAAAAGCTTCCAAGCAGGGCTGGAAAGTTTATAATAATTTCTTAGTTATGATGAGAGCCGGTATGAGCTATAAAAAAGCAATTAATTATGCTCTTCAAGGTAAGGTCTTTATAGAAAATCCTTCAAATTCAGCTCCTATAAATGTTGCACTTGTATCTCACGGTTACAATATTTATGATGACAGAGCTTGTATGAAAATATTTGATAAGCTTGAAAAGATGGAAGTAAAAGTGTTTACATCTCTTCAGCTTACAGATGAGCAGATGGAAGAAGGTATTGCATCTCTAGGACAGCATAGATACTGGGCTAATGAATATGAAATGACAGGCACTGCAGGGCATTATCTAAAAGACAATAAGATAGACGGTATTATTACTCTAAATGCTTTTGGCTGCGGTCCAGATTCTCTTATGATAGAAAGAATTGCAAGAAGAGCTAAAGAAGCCGGAAAACCGCTTTTATCTCTTACAATTGATGAACATACAGGGGAAGCCGGGTTTGTTACTCGATTAGAAGCCTTTATTGATATGCTTTTCCGTAAAAAACGTTCAAAAATTATTAATAAAATTACAATGCCTGAGTATGACTATGTACCTCAAACTAATATTTGTGAAAATCTTCTGGCAGCAGAAGGGAGTAATAACAAGTAGGTAAGTTTTAACAAGAGGAGAGTAGTCTTTATGATAGATTTTAAATCTACATTGAAAATGGCGATTAACTCACTCAGGGTAAATAAGCTCCGCTCAGCATTAACAAGTCTTGGTGTTATTATCGGTGTAAGTGCTGTAATAATTATGCTTGCTGTAGGGCAAGGGGCAAGTGAGCAGGTGACCAAGAATATGGAATCTATGGGAACCAATATTTTGACTATTCGCTCTGCGTCAGCTAAGTCCGGCGGTGTGCATATGGGAATGGGAACAAAACCATCTCTGACTTCTAAGGATGCTATTGCTATAAAAAAAATGGCTAGAGGAGTAGAGGCAATTTCTACGGCTTCTTCTGAAACCCAGCAGCTTACATACGGAAATCAGAACTGGTCAACAACTGTTTATGGTGTTGAACCGGCTTACTTGTATATAAAGAATTACGAAATAGAATCAGGAAGAAAGTTTATTCCCGAAGATTTGCAGAACAGTGCCAAAGTAACTCTTATAGGCTCTACTGTTGCTACTGAATTATTTGGGGATGTTGATCCTGTTAATAGGCAGATACGAGTTGGAAATATTCCATTTAAAGTTATCGGAACTTTAAAAAGTAAAGGTCAATCAGGGCCTTTTGATCAGGACGATTTAATCATGATTCCGATAACTACGGCCCAGAAAAAAGTTTTTGGGACTGATTTTCCCGGGACAGTTAATATGATTCTTGTTAAGGGATATGATTCTGACAGCCTGAATGAAACGATAGAAGATATTACGGAAATTCTTGTTACAAGACATAATATAGGTAAGAATCAGGACAACGATTTTGAAATCAGAAATTCTGCTGAATTTCAGGAAAAGATGAAATCAACTGTTCAGACATTTGCGATTCTTTTGGCATCAATTGCTTCTGTTTCGCTTCTTGTCGGCGGTATTGGGATTATGAATATTATGCTGGTATCTGTAACGGAAAGAACAAAGGAAATTGGTATAAGAATGGCCATTGGGGCGCAGGTGGAAGATATTCGCTGGCAGTTTCTTATTGAGTCGTTTCTGCTTTCAATGATAGGTGGATTAATAGGAGTTGCGTTCGGTATAATAGGCGCAAACTTGATTACTGTTTTTGCACCGACTATGACAATTTCAATTTCTTTCTTTTCAATTATATTATCGTTAGGGTTTTCGGCTTTAGTTGGGGTCGGTTTTGGATATTATCCTGCATATAAAGCTTCTTTACTTAATCCTATAGATGCATTAAGATATGAATAAAGGGTGGGGGGTTTATGAAGAAAAAAATAACATATTCAGGTTTTGTTTTTATAATTATTTTGACCTTTGGATTTATTCAGCTTAACAGTTATGCTGAAGTTCCTAAATGCGATATGCAGACACTGGGTCAGTCTGCAATGAAATATATTCAGAGTAAAGATTATAAAAATGCATTGGGCTTGATTGATGCTTGTATTGCTGAACATCCGAATAATGCGAATCTGTATAATAACCGCGGCAATGTTTTGATGGAAATGGGAAAGTTCAATGAATCAGCAGCAGCTTATCAAAAAGCTATAAATATAAATCCTAAATTTACTGCTCCTTATAACGGTTTGGCAGCTCTGTGTATGAAAACGGGGCAAGCTGATAAGGGATTAGGAGTATTAATGGATTTAAAAGAAATTGCTCCTAACGATACAGTTGCAGCATTAAATAGGGCATCTTTTGAACTTATTCTTAAAAACTATGATGCTGCTATCGGAGATTATACTATAGCATTGAAGGATAAAAGAAATACTGTTTATTACAAAGACAGGGCTTATGCATATCTGGCAAATTCAAATCCCGAAAAGGCGATTGCGGATTATGAAAGTTATCTGAAAGCAGGTCACGAGTCAGGAGAAGCCTATAAGTATATGGCTATAGCATATGAGGTTATGGGTAATAATGATAAAGCCATGGAATATTTCAGGAAGGCTGCTGATCAATACAGGAAAGAAAATAATCTTGAAGAGTACAACAGCCTGATGAAAATATTCCGTGCCGGTTAATTGGCAGCTTTGTTTGCTTGAATGTTGTATTTTGCAAGGAGAGCTTCGTATTGTTGTTCTTTTTCAAAAGGAACTGTAATTTTTACCCCCTCTTCTGTTTGCTCAATTTTTCCGTTTGGGGCTACAATTTTAGCGGTTTCATTTCCGTATTCTTCCAATTTCTTAGGGTCTTGTTTCATCAAATCCTGATATGAAACTGTGTAACTTCCTTTGAATGCCGGATTAATATGTGTCATAAACAACCTTCTTTCTGAAATAAAATTCACACATTTATATTAAGTTTTTTATTCCAGAAAAATTGATAATATATTACAAAACAGTTACAATTTTAATTTTCTTTCCAGGATTCTCCGCAGCTAAAATCCAGAATCAGCGGGACTTTAAGGGGTTGATTGAGTTCCATGGATTCTTTAACAATTAGCTTAACTTCTTCAAGTTCATCTTTTGGTACTTCAAAGACAAGTTCATCGTGAACCTGCATAATCATTTTTGTTTTAAGATTTTTTTCTTCCAAGCGTTTTTCAACTTCTATCATAGCCATTTTTATTAAATCCGCGGCAGTTCCCTGAAGCGGCTGATTAATAGCAGCTCTTTGGGCAAATTCTCTTATCTGGAAGTTAGGGCTTTGAAGTTCTGAAGCTAAATAACGTTTTCTTCCGAATATTGTTTCTACATATCCGTGTTTGTTTACAAAATCCACTTCGTAATTCATATAATCTTTTACACCCGGATAATGCTGGAAATATTTATCAATAAATTCCTGAGCTTCTGAGTTAGAGATACCGACACTCTTAGCCAACCCGTATTTTGATTGTCCGTAAACTATACCGAAATTAACGGCTTTGGCTTTTCTTCTCATTTCTTTGGTAACTTCGTTTAAAGGAACTCCAAAGACTTTTGAAGCAGTCATTGTATGAACATCTTCTCCTGATGTAAATGCGTGAATAAGATTTTCATCGCCGGAAACATGAGCAAGGAGTCTGAGTTCAATCTGGGAATAATCAGCGGAGAGGATAAGATAGTTTTCCTTATCCATTGCGCAGAATGCCGCGCGGATTTTGTTCCCTTCCTCCGTTCTTATCGGAATATTCTGCAAATTAGGATTTGAAGAAGACAACCTTCCTGTTACGGTAAGCGCCTGATTGTAAGTTGTATGAATCCTTCCGTCGCGTTTGCTTATAAGGGCAGGAAGTGCATCCGTATAAGTGGATTTTAGTTTAGAAAACTTCCTGTGCTGGAGAATATAGTCACAGATTTCATACTCAGCAGCCAGTTCTTCCAATACTTCTGCACTTGTAGAACGGCTTTTTTTCTTTTTAGTTTTTAAGCCTAATCTATCAAATAATACTTCTGCTACTTGTTTTGGTGAATTTATATTGAAAGGTCCGCCTGCAAGCTGATAGATTATATCTTCAAGCTCAGCAAGCTTTTCTGTCATAAAGTCGGAAAGCTCTTTTAGGTAGTTTACATCAATTGCAACTCCTGTATGTTCCATTTTTGCAAGAACAACGGTTAAAGGAATCTCTATATCTGATACTAATTTCTTTTCTTTTTCATCAAGGTTTTCTATCCAGTAATCATATAGTTTTAGAACCGTGGAAGCTTCGTCGCAGCAGAATTTTTCTCCTTCATCCTGATGTGAAAGAATGTGGTTTAAAAAGTCTAAAGCCTGCGCTTCAATTGTGTGCTTTCTGTTCGGATCCTTAACATAACTTGCTAAAAGAACGTCATATTCAAGTCCTTTTGGGGAGAAGCCGTTGTTTAAAAGTATATGATATTCAGATTTGGCATCATATGCAACTTTTTTAATATTTTTGTCTTCAATTACCGGTCTCAGTGCTTCTATAAATTCTTTTGAGAAGAAATAATTTTTTTTGGCTGCAATTGCAATATAATCAATAATTCCGTCTTTTGAATAATAACGGATACCTATTCTTTCAGCTTTTTTAATATCTTCAATAGCGGAATCAAAAGAACTGCTGTTTACGATTTCATATTCCAATTCACTGTCCTGAACGGTTTCTTTTATTGCTTGAGTAAAAATATTTTGTTGCACAGACTCTCCGCCTTGCTGTTTTTGAGGTGCAAAGAGACTCAGGTTTTCTCCCGTAGAAATGGATTGCGAATTAAAAGAAGAGAGAATTTTATCGATATTTTTAATAAATGTATAAAATTGCATTTTTCTTAAAAACGCAGAGACTTTTGTCATGGAAGGCAAGGTAACGCTGGCTGTATTTATATCAAAATCAATCTCTACATCTCTTATAATAGTTGCAAGATCTTTTGATAAAACAGCGACTTCTTTTTGGGCGCAGATCTTTTCTTTGACCGCTTTTTCCGGAATGTTTTCGCAATCCGCGAGGAGTTCTTCCAAATGCGGATATCTGCTTAAAAGTTTTTGTGCAGTCTTTTCGCCGATGCCTTTTATTCCCGGAATATTATCTGAAGTATCTCCCCTAAGCCCTTTATAATCCGTTACCTGATTAGGATAGACTCCGAGTTTTTCATAGACTTTAGCCCAATCATATTCAACGAGTTCTCCTTTTGTCGGGATAAGAACTTTGACAAGTCCATCTTTATCCACAAGCTGAAAACTGTCCTGATCACCAGTCAGGATAAGTGTTTCATTCCCGTTTTGAGAAGCAATTTTAGAAATAGTTCCTATAATATCATCGGCTTCAAAGCCCTCTTTAGTGTAAATCGGAATATCAAAGGCTTCCAAACCCTCAACAATAGTGGAAATCTGGCACCTTAAAGTATCCGGCATGGCATCTCTGTTTGCTTTATATTCTTCAAACTTATCTGTCCTGAATGTATGTCTGCCGACATCAAAAGCTACTGCTATAAAATCCGGTTTTATTTTGGAGAGCAGATCAAAAATTGCTTTAAAAAATCCGTATACCGCCCAGGTTGGCTGGTTATCCGAATTTTTCATACCTGTTCTTTCCAATGCAAAATACTGACGATAAGCTAATGCGTGTCCGTCAATTAATACCAAAGTCTTTTTGTCCGACATTTTATACTCCCGTTTGTTAGATTATTATATCATAAATTCGTGTTACAATAAAATCTCAGGAGGCACGTATGATTAACAACTATAACATTTTGTTGAATATGGTAAATGACTATAAGTCCTTAAATGAGATAGAGGCAATAGGTCTTGGCGGGTCTTCAACTGCTAATACGGCCGATAATAAGTCTGACTATGACATTTATATTTACGGAAAATCAGAGCCTTCTGTTGAAGCAAGGCGGAAAATTGCTGAAAAGTATGCTGATAAATTAGAAATTGATAATCATAATTTTGAAACCGGTGATGTTTTTTGTTTAAGGGATTCCGGAAAGCCTATTGATATAATGTACAGACATCCTGACTTTATTGAAAATAATATTAAGTGGGTCTGGGAAGGACATAATGCTTCTTTGGGTTACACAACCTGCTTTATAGATAATATTAAAAAAACAGAAATTCTTTATGATAAAAACGGATGGCTTAAAAAGATGAAGGACAGAGTTGATACTCCATATCCTGAAAAACTTGCAGAGAATATAATTAAGAAAAACTTCAATTATCTAAAAGATGCAATGTTTTCTTTCTATGACCAGCTTGTTTCAGCTGTGGAAAGAAACGATTTTGTCAGCGTAAATCACAGATGTGCGGCTTTTCTTGCAAGTTACTTTGATGCTGTTTTTGCTAAAAACCGTGTTCTTAATCCGGGAGAGAAAAAGCTTGTGCCGTTTGCGTTAAAAAATTGTAAAATACTTCCTGAAGGTTTTGAAGCGGATGTAAAAACTCTGTCTGTAGGAGAAGTTTCTAACCGTGTTCCGACTGCTGCAAGAATGGTAGAAAATCTTAGAAAAATACTTTAAATATCAAATTTATTTCCAATTGTAAAGATTCATTTACCCCTATTTTTGTCGCTCATTTTGGGAGTTTATTTCCAATTGTAAAGATTCATTTACCTCTATTTTTGTCGCTCATTTTGGGAGTTTATTTCTAATTGTAAAGATTCATTTACCCCCGGCAAAAAAATCTTTTCTTTTGTTTTGAATAGTGTATAATAGAACAAAGGAAAACTGAGAATAGTTTTTATGCTTCAAAATATAGTTAACAATTCAAATATATCAACTAAATCACAATACATAACAAAACCATCATCAAAATGTGATGAGATTGAGCTTTATTTAAACAGAATATTCGAAAAAGAACTTCACACTCCGGATTCGGTTTTGTTAGATTATAATCCTTTTGTAATCAAAAAGATTGCGGCATATATTTCTGGAAAAATTCAGATGCCGGCATCAATAGGTATAGCAGGAGAAACAGCGAGCGGGAAATCTACGATTACAATGGATTTGATTGATACGATAGAATCTTTTGCCGCAGAGTTCGGAATAGAAGATGTTATAACCCGTGTAAATACGGATGATTATTACTATGATCGTTCAGAGATGGTAAAGGCAGCGGGCAGTTTTTCCGAGTTTGCGAAACATTATGATTTAGACAGTCCGGAAGCTCTTGAATTGGAGCTTATGAGCAAACATATTAAAGAGCTTCTTGCAGGAAAAACCACATATCTTCCTAAATATGATATGAGCGGAACTGCTATAAGGTATGATAATCATACTTTGGCTAAGCCTTCAAAAGTTATTATATCGGAAGGACTTTTCACTCTTACACCTAAGGTGAAGGATGCATTTAATTTCAAGATCTATGTTGATGTTCCGGAAGATATTAAACGTGAAAGATTCTTCGTGAGGGCTGCAGAACGTGATTTGGGCGATTCCGCAGAGTTCATTTATGAGAATGCAAATAAAAAAGCAGAAGTACATATCAGACCGTGCAAATCTCATGCTGATATTATATTATCAGGGTATGCAGACAGAATTAAGTACAAAAATTTCTTAAACAAGATTATAGGGATTATCCAGGAAATATATTTTTCTGAGTTATAGAAGGAGTACATATGAAAGTTAATAATATTCAAAGCCCGAGTTTTGGAATGGCACTTGTTATCACTCCGGGAGGAAAGAAATTTTTGCAAAAAAAAGCTACTCCTCAAATGCTAAATGAGCTGCAAACTTCCGGAACAAAGTTGACTGATACATTATTCTGGGACTTAAAGGTTAAAGAAGACGGGTTGAAGATTGCAAGAAAGTACTCTCCTATGGAATATGCAAAAGTAAATCTCGGTTATACACCAAAGACATCGCAGATAAAGCTTCAACTACTGGGCTCAAATAATAATGTAGAAGAGTGCATTAATTATACAAATGCAGCGGAAGCTCAACAGGCATATGTAAGATTGACTAATAGTGGTGAGGTGCCTGTTTTCACTGAAATTGTAGATAAACTTGATAAAGAATACGGCAATAAAATGTTAATAAGCGATTATGATACAATGAAAAGTATTGCGAAAAAAGACCGTATAAGGCAGGAATCTATTGAGAGTCTTGTAAAAGATTTTGGGGAAAAACATAGCTAAATAAATTATCCGTATAAAATTTACCCCTCTATTTACCCCTCTATTTACCCCTTTTATTCTAGGGGCGGAAGTTAACGGTTTACGCACGGAAGGTGAGCCTATTATTTACTCCCTATTTACCCCCTATTTACTCTCGCGGTATTTTTCCCATAAATCAGGGCGTTTTTTCTTGGTTCGCTCTATTTTTTGTTCAAGCCTGAATTCTTCAATTAGTTTGTGATTTCCGTTTAAGAGTACTTCCGGAACTTTTAACCCTCTGTATTCTCTCGGTTTTGTATACTGGGGGTATTCTAAAAGTCCGTCTGAAAAGCTGTCATCGTGCGCAGATTCAATTTTGCCTAATGTTCCTTCAATTTTTCTGGACACACTGTCAATAATACACAGAGCCGGAAGTTCGCCCCCTGTGAGTACAAAATCTCCTATAGAAATCTCTCTTGGCTTAATAATCTCACGGATTCTTTCATCAAATCCTTCATAATGCCCGCAGAGAATTATTATCTGCTCATACTTTGAAAGTTCATTTGAAACTTTATCAGTAAAGGGTTCTCCTTGAGGTGTCATCATAAGAGTAATTGTATTATCAAGTTTTTCCACATCTTCGTACGCTTCGACATAAGGCTGCGGGGCTAAAACCATACCTGCTCCGCCTCCATAGGGAGTATCATCTACTTTTTTATGCTTGTCATGCGAGTAGTCTCTAGGGTTAATTGTATTAACTTCAATGATACCGCCTTCTGAAGCTCGTTTCATTATACTAAAATCCATATGGGATTGTATAAGCTCCGGAAACAGGGTTAAAACATCAAATCTCATTGGAGCAGCCCTTCAAGATTGTTAATCTGAATTTTACGATTCTTTATATCAACGGAGAGAACAATTGCTTTCACAAAAGGTACCAGACAAATGTTTTTTGAGAGTGTTTTAACAGACAAAAGGTCGCTTGCTCCGTTGTTAGAAACTCCTACGACGGCTCCGACTATCTTATCACCGTCGTAGACATCAAGTCCGACAAGTTCATCAATCAAGAACTCATCTTCTTCCAAAAATTCTCTGGCAGAATCTTGCGGTACAAAAAGAAGCTTACCTTTGTATTCCAGGATATCATTTAGACTATCAATACCTTTAAACTTTATAATTGCGCATTTTGGAGTAAAGCGAATATTCTCTATTAAAAGAGATTTATATTCCTCCCGGGTTTGTACAAAAACTTCATTAAGTTTAGACAAAAACTCTTCTCTGTTCTTGGAATACCCGAGTTTAGCTTCACCGCGAACGCCATGGAAGTTAAGAATTTTTCCTACAGAAATAAAGTTATTCTTCATCTTCTTTCTTCTTAGGTTTTCTTCCGCGTTTAGGTTTTTCTTCTTCAGTTGTTTCTTCAACGGCAACAGGAGCTTCTTCTGGAGCTTTTACTTCCGGTGTTTTTTCCTGTTTTTTGTGTTTAGCAACCATATAATCGGCCGGTTTGTCGGCACGATCCTCATTCCATCTTTCAAGTCCAAGCTGAGCACGAACAAGTTTAATACCTACGTGGACTCTCCATTCATCCATCTTTAACTGAGCCGCAATAATTTTGTGGCATCCGATTGGCGGAAGCGGAAGTAATGGTTCATATAAACTCTTGATTGCCATTAACTGATCCGGCGAAATAGCCAGCTTGCGTTTAGGGAACGGAAGCTTCGGAAGCATCATTTTCTGGCGCACCAGATTGATTCCGAAGAATACTTTTTGAGGTTCAATGCCTAATTTTGCTCCGATTACTTCATGCGCATCCGGATTAGGAAGCGGAAGCATGGCCTTATATAAAACTTCTATCTGTTCTAACTGTTCTTTACTTATTAATAACGGTTTTGCAGATTTTTGAGGTCTAGGACGTTTGTTTTGGTTACGTTTTTGCTGGAAGCCGCCTTTAGAACCTCCGCTTGCATAATTATTTCTGAAACCTCTGTTTCCGTCCTGTCTTCTCTGGAAATTGTTATTGCGGTTGTTGTTATCTCTTCTTTGATATCCTCCGCCCTGCTGTCCGCCTCTGTTATCACGGGAATAGTTATTTCTGTAGCCGCCTTGTTGAGGTCTGTCATAACTTCTCGGTTTCGGATCAGCTGAATATGAGCTGTAAGAGCTATAACTTTGTAATGGTTTCTCTTCTGTAGAATCACTTCCCTTGTCTGCATAAAGACAATTTGGACATATCACTCTTTTGGGGTTCTTTGTTTCAAACTCAGCACCACACTTAATGCACTTGTTTACATACATAATAAAAGCCTCTTAACCACAATAAAAAATTTCACTAAGTCTTAAATATCCTATCA
>CALVCR010000010.1 GCA_944326125.1 Candidatus Gastranaerophilales bacterium
ATATGGAAAAACATAACGTATCAAGATTGGTTGGCGCTCCTCCGGGATATGTCGGGTACGAAGAAGGCGGACAGCTTACCGAAGCTGTAAGAAGAAAACCTTATTCTGTTGTGCTTTTTGATGAAATCGAAAAAGCTCACCCTGACGTATTCAACTTGATGCTTCAAATCTTTGATGACGGCAGATTAACCGATTCAAAGGGCAGAACGGTTGATTTTAAAAATACCGTAATCATTATGACAAGCAATATCGGAAGTGATATTATTCTGGAAGATTCTTTGAATGCGGCTCTTAATAAGGGTAACTTTGATGAGACAAAAGACAAAGTTATGGCCATAATGAGAGAAAAATTTAAACCGGAATTCCTTAACAGGGTTGATGAAATAATCTTCTTTAAGGCTTTGACTCTGCAGCAGTTGTCATCAATAGTCGATATTCAGATGGAGCATTTGAGAAGCCTGCTCAAAGATCATAATATTACATTTGATATAACGGATGACGCCAAAGAGTTTCTTGCAACAAGAGGATTTAATCCTGTTTACGGCGCAAGACCTCTTAAGAGAGTCATCAGGCAAATGGTTGAAAACCCTCTGTCTAAACTTATCCTTGCTCAGAAGTTTACGGATGGCGACCATCTGAGGATTGATGTAAAAGATGATGAACTCGTCTTTAACAAAGAGGGATAAGGGGGGAATTTAGATAATAGGTATGACAGCGCGGGCGAAGCCGGAACGGCTCCGCCCGCGCTTAATCTTAAGCACTAATCGAAAAAAGAACAATACTTGTAAATACAAGTACACTTGCCGTAAACCCGATAATTATTTTTATAACCGGATGTATTCCTAAAAACGCTTCGTCTTCAAGTTCAAGCTGTTTTAGAACATTTTTTGAAAAATCATGCCTTGCATCAGCTTTTGTTTTTCTAAAAGAATCGTTCATTAATTTCCTTATATTGTAAGTATCTTCAAGATCCTTACGGGCTTTTTTGTTGTTAATGGTAAATTTTTTTATTTTTACATTTTCTTCATTTGAGAGTTCGTTATCAACATATGCGGAAAGATTGTTTTTAAAAACCCTGTACTGGCTTGATATGGGAACATTGGAAGCTGAGGAATACAGAATTTCTTCCGGAATTGCTTCCTCTTTTCCGAATACTGACTTTAAATCCGTAAGCATGGATTTTATAATTTCGTATTTGGCTTTACAGGCCGGACAGGTTTCAAGGTGTTCTTCCACTTTTGTTTTTAGCGTTTTACTGAGGTCGTTATCTATATAAAAAGATATCAGTACATCCATTTGGGCGCAGGTTAGTTTCATTTGTTACTCCTTTTTTAAATAAATTCTTTAAGTTCTTCCTGTAGTTTTAGTCTTGCACGTGAGATTCTGGATTTTACTGTGCCGAGAGTTGTATTTGTAATCTTTGATATGTCTTCGTAACTCAATCCCTCATATTCTCTTAAAAGAAGGGTTATTCTTAAATTCTGTGGCAAGGTCATAAGCGCAGCTTTAATAAGTTTTTCAATTTCTGAGAATAAGCATCTTTGTCCGGGTTCACATCCTAACTTGTCTTTTATTTCGTTTAGTTTTTCTTCATCAAATTCAAGCAGGCTGTTTTTTGAACTTCTTTTTGCGTAATCATAAAAAGTATTGGTTACAATCTGATTAAGCCAGGATTTGAAATTTTTAGGGTCTTTTAATTTTGGAAGTGACCTTGCCATTTTAAGAAGAGTTTCTTGGGTTAAATCCGAAATGTCTTCTTTTTTGACGGTAAGGTGGGAAAACATTGTATAAATATTTTTTTGAATCCTCCGAATAAGTTCTTCAAGAGCTTTTGCATCCCCGTTTTGAGCGAGGATAATCAGTTCCTGAAATTCTCCTTTTTTATACATGGCTTTTGACATAATTTATTTTGTCTTTACCCATTGTGAAAAGGTATCCCCTTTGTTATATAATCAATTAGGTATAATATTTAGGGATTTTGTTATGCAGAGAATTATTGATGCTAATTTTAACCGCTCATCAGAAGGAGCGAGAGTTTTAGAAGAAATTTCAAGATTTATTCTGGAAGACGAGAGTCTTTCTGAAAGCTTTAAAAATATAAGGCATTGTATTAATAAGATTTCTGATGAGTATTACAGTGAAAATCTGCGTTCACGTGACAGCGAGAATGATATAGGTATAGATATTCAAAATCCGGATTCGCGTCAGGGAATTGATACAATATTTAAGGCTAATATTAAGAGATTAGAAGAATCTTTGCGGGTATTAGCAGAGTACACCGGCATGGCAGAATTTGAAAAAATGAGGTATAAGGTTTATACTCTGGAAAAAGTTATGTATTCTAAACTGCTGGAAAAATTCAGCAAATTAAGATTAAATAATACCAAACTTTATTTGGTTACAAATTCAGATAAGTTTGAGACAGAGGATGCATTTTTAAATGCAGTTGCTTCTGCTCTTCAGGGCGGAGCAGATATTGTACAATTAAGAGAGAAAACCCGTAATGCGGCGGAAATTTTGGAACTTGCAAAGAAAGTAAGACTTTTATGTGATGAATTTAATGCTGTTTTTATAGTAAATGACAGGGTTGATATAGCATATTTAAGCGGCGCGGACGGGGTTCATTTGGGGCAGGATGATATTGATCCGGCTTCTGCAAGAAAAATCCTTGGTGATAACGCAATCATAGGTATTTCGACCCATGCTCCCGAGCAGGCGAAAAAAGCTGTGGAAGACGGGGCGGATTATATAGGGGCAGGCCCCGTATTTACTACTCCGACTAAACCGGGCAGGGCATCTGTCGGCTTGGATTATATAAAATGGGTAAGTGAGAATATTGAAATTCCGGCTTTTGCGATAGGCGGAATAGATCTGGAAAATGCTGAATCTGTACTGGAAACCGGTATTGGACGGATTGCCATTGTAAGAGCGGTTATGAATGCATCTGATCCTAAATCTGCGGCTGAATCTTTAAAATCTAAAATGTAGAGAAAAAGAAAACAGGTCGGTAATATCCTTCCTGTTAAGATTTTACACTAGCCGAAATATAAATAGCAATTTCATTATACAATAGAAATTGCGAAAATACAAATAATCTTATAAATATTTTACGTACTAATATTTGCCTGCAAGTATTATATATGACTATAACCCTCTGATGAAGCAGTGTTTATTTCCTGCACCGTAAGATACAAATTGTTAAATTGTGTAACAATTATATAAAAAGTATATACAAACTTGTCAATTTTCTTAACATTTAGGGTTTAATATATATAAGAGGATAAATTATGGCAGGATATAATTACAATTCCATAGTCAGCAGGCATGAAGCAGAAGCTTTGAAGGAAATGATATTCAAGCGCGCCAGAGAGCGTGCTGAAGTCTTGGCAAATGATGTTCAGGAAGAATATACAACTTCTGCTCAGAATGACGTCATGGAAATTGCAAGAAACTCTTTTGTGTCATCAAAGAATCCGTTTTCGTTTACTAATGAGCTTAAAAATACGGAAAGTAAAATAGTAGATAATTCTGAACAGGGTTCGGATAATAAGCAGGGTGAAGAAATAGGTTTCCCGCCAAGGAAGCCGGAAAATGGTTCGCAAGTCCATGCGGAATATAAAATTAAAACTTCGGGTGATGAAATTATAAAAAGCACAATTGAAGCAAATATGAATGAAGCAAGGAATGCTCTTAGTACAAAGCAGAGCTTTATGGGAGCTTTGAATTTCTTAAATGCACAAGCAACAGTTGCACTAATCAAAAAGAACGGAAAAAGCTTTGAGGCTTTAGCATAATTACTATATTAAGTAATGTTAACACGTTGTTGCAGGTTAAATTATTAAGCTAATATTATTATACTCATTATAATATTCAGCTTGTTTTAAGTACGCTGTTGACACAGGGTTGATAGTTTGTTAAAATGAAAATGTAGGTAATTAGAAACTAATCATAATAATATAAGAAGAGAAAGGAATTTATGATGAAGAAGAATGGTTTTACTCTTGCAGAAGTCTTGATCACATTGGCCATCATCGGTGTAGTTGCGACCATGACATTGCCTGCATTGATGACTAATACTGCAGAACAGCAAGCAAAAACAGGCTTGAAAAAGGGTATTAACACCTTAACAGAAGCTGCTCAAATGAATCAGGCTATTGATGGGTTTGACTATGCTTCTTTAACAAGTTCGGATACTTCCGGTGTAGATGAGCCGTCACTATACGGTTTGCTATCAAAAAGAGCTTCTGTTGATTATTCAAAATCAGGAGATGGTGTTCTTGCAACAATTCAAGGAACTGCCCCGGGCAGCTCTGAGAACTTTGCTATTTTCTTTAGAGACGGGTCTGCTATTTTGTTTGATCCACAGCAAACAGTTGCAGGTCAAACATCAGGTGCTCAAGCTAATACTGAAATTCAGGAAGATAACCTTGTTTATGGTACTTGTATTATTTATGATACAAACGGTACAAAAGGTCCTAATATCCTTTCTAACTGCCAGGGCGCAGCTATTGGTGCAGCAAGTGACCCGCAGCAGGATGGAACTTCTCTTGAGGAACAATGCTCTACTTCTAATCGTGTAATTAAAGACCAATTTGGTGTAAGATTAAGAGGCGGTTATGCAGTTCCAAATGGCGCAGCAGCAAGATGGGCGTTTGAAAACTAAGATTTTTAGTTAATATAAAAAGAAAGATCCGAAAGGGTCTTTCTTTTTTTTTTTGTGGTCTCTTCTGCAAGGACACTGCGGTCCATGATATATTTTGTCATGCTGAACTTGTTTCAGCATCTTATCGATTGGGCGTTATACTTTCAGGAGGACAAAAAGGATGTTTGGGGTGGCAATAATTTTAGACTCCGGAGCCTTTTTTAATATCAATTTTTTTCAATCTCTGCTCTATTCTTCTATACCACTTCAATTTCTGTTGGAATAAGGTGTCATAACCTGCAAATTGAGCATGACTGATTTCATAAAATTGTTTGTCACAAAGTTTTTCCAGAGTATCACCGAGGTATTTAGTATATTCTTTTCTGTCTAATCTCCAGTCGGTAAGTTCGATTAAATCTCCAAATTCAACAAGAACTTCAGGTCGATTGTCCCTTAAAAACATATAATTAACCGCAACAGGTACAAGTTGAACCTTGCCATATTTTTTTGCAGCTTTTTCTGCAATATAAGTAAGACCTGTTTGCAGCTCTATTGGTCTATAGTTAGGCGGTTTTATAATACCCTGAGGAAAAATGTAAAGAATATTATTTAAATCGCCTAATATTTCAACAGAATATTTTAGAGCCTGCATAGAGGCTTGCGGAGATTTCTTATTAACATTAAAAGCTCCGCCTCTTCTTAAGAGCGGGAATCTGTTGAGTTCTTCTACCATCAGACGGATTTCTTTTTTAAGAAGTCTGTTGCAGATATTATACCCGACAATTCCGTCCCACCAGTTTGAATGCGGTGCAAATAATATTATAGGGACCTTAGGATCTCTTTTATTATAATTTTCTATTCCTTTGTATCTAAAAGCATAGAACCTGTCTTCAAGCATGCCATAGAAAAACCTGTCCGCAACCCACAGCCAAAATGGTGAGGTTTTTGCAGGACAGAACTTCTCATCAATATTTCTTAATTTTGTCGGAGGAACTTCCGAGTATAACTCCTCTAAGTTTATCATACCAATATAATACACTTTTTAAGGTACATTGTGAACACCTAAAAGTCTGATTTTAATTAATCTTTACATTATTTTTTCTTGAACTTTTGTTGTTTGTAAATATTTTACTTGCACTTAAACTTTCAAGTGATATTATGCTATATGGATTTATAACACAGCCACTTTGACAGAGATGAAGAGATACTCACCCTTAGTTTGCTGTGCTTAAAATATACATAGGAGAAAAGAAAATGGAAGAAGAAAAGGTCGTTTCAACTATTGATAGCCTTACGCCGAGTGCAACAGTGCACGAACTCAGCGATAATGTTATGACAGGTAAGGCTGATTACAGTAAAACAAAAATGATTACACTTGCTATTGCTGCAGGTGCGTTTATAGCTTTCGGTGCTCAGGTTTCACTTACCGTTATGACCGGTGATTCCAATATGGGCTGGGGCTTTACAAAGTTAATCGGAGCAATGACATTTGCTACCGGCTTGATTCTTGTTACTTTGACAGGTGCAGAACTCTTTACCGGTAATGTTATGATGACATTTGCCGTTTTAGAGAAGAAAATTAGTCTCGCTAAACTCCTTAGAAGCTGGACTGTTGTTTATATTGCAAACTTTATCGGTTCAATTCTTCTTGCAGGATTGGTTTATTTTGCCGGAATGGGACATAACGGAAATGACGCAGTTGGTGTTACAGCTATGCAGACAGCTTTCTCAAAAGTTAATTTAAGTTTTTGTGAAGCGTTCTTTAGAGGAATTCTTTGTAACTGGCTCGTTTGTCTTGCAATATTTATGGCATCAACTTCTAAACGTGTTATAGGTAAGATTTTTGCAATATTCTTCCCTATCACAGCATTCGTTGCATCAGGTTACGAACACAGTATTGCAAATATGTTCTTTATTCCTAACGGAATTTTGATGAAACATTTTCCGTCTATAGTTGCTGCTTCTGGTATGACTCCTGATCAATTAGCTACTATGACCTGGAAAGCTTTCTTTGTACATAACTTAATTCCTGTTACATTAGGAAATATAGTCGGTGCATTTGTATTTGTAGTTCTGTTATTCTGGACAGCATATTTAAGAGAAGAAAGAAGACAACATCAATAAATGATTATATGAGTAAAAGGCCTATTTGGTCTTTTACTCTTTTAAAATATAAAATGTCGTTATGAAAAAGATATTGCCGGTATTAATAGCAGTTATATTATTTACAACCCCCGCATTTGCAAAGCCAAATGACGGTTATCTTGATGAAGTTATTCTGGAAGAGTCTGCTACAGTTGTGGAGCAGGATGAGGCTGCTCAAACGGAAGCAGTTCCTTCTATTCCTGAAGAAAAAACTTTACGTGAAAAACTAAGCGATGTTTATCATTTGGAAGTTGATAAGTATGATAAACCGACTTATCTTTTTCAGGATATTTTGACTAAAAAATTTGATGAAGATTCTCCGATGGAAAGCCTGCAGTTATGGGGCGGATATAACGGAGATATCGGGGTTTACATGAACGAAGATGCTTCATCAAACAGCCAGTATGATTTTAATACAATTAATGTCGGTTTAGACGGTAAACTGAAAAATAATAATGCGGAGTTCAGAATTATGTTTAACTATGCTCCGCTTTCTTCAAGAAACGTAGTTCAAAACCTGTTTGCAGATATGTATATTGCAACAAATAAAATCCCGCATCACAGAGTTTTAGTCGGGCATTCAAGGCCTCCGGTCGGTATGGAAGGAAGCTACGGCCCGTTTGTATTGCCTTTTATTGCGCGTTCACAAATTTCGAGAAACTTCGGTACAGTACGTAAGCTTGGTGCAAGAGTTTCCGGAGACTACAGCCTTGTTGATTATGATTTTGGTGTGTACAGCTCAGATACTTATTTTCAGGAATTTTTTCCGGGTACGGAGTTTATAGGCTGGGTTAATTTAAAACCTCTTGCTAAAACAAACGGCAAATATGGTAATCTTAAAATCGGCGGCGGTATAGATGCCGGAAACAGAGATAACAGTTTTTGTGTGGCAGGTGCCTACATCGGGTATGAATATAAAAGATTTATGGCTAATTTTGAATGGGCAAATGCTGACGGTTACAACGGCCCGAGCGGGTTTTCAACCGATAAGCATGCAAGCGGCTTTTACGCTACTTTGGGGTATATGCTTACTAAAAAACTTCAAATTCTTGCAAGATATGATGAATTTGATCCTGATAGGAATATTTCACATAATAATCAAAGAGAGTATTCTCTCGGATTGAATTATTTTATTAAAGGTCAGGGTTTGAGATTAATCCTCAACTATGTTTTCTGCCAGAACGATGCGGCAAAGGATTCACATAGAATCCTTGTGGGTACACAAATATTGTTGTAAATTTTTCATTAATATATAGGATGTCTTTATTCGGAAAATATATTAATATTTTATAAGTCGGGCAAATCCGTAAACCTAACTCTTCAAGCACAGACTTAAAATAGGTGAAATCTTGAAGGAGGGAGGTGGTGCTTATGATTAAGTTAATGCTTATTTCTTTGATTTTATATCAATGTAAACACAAAGAACTAGCACTAATATTAATCATAATAGTACTAGTTCTTTTGAACCAATAATCGGATTATATAAGAAAGTGTTCCCGCACTTTCTTAGCCCGACTCTTATATTATAAAATATTTTTGGAGCTTTTTCAACTAAAAAGAAAAAACTTTATATAAGTGCGATTTTGTTACCTGCCGACCAGCAGGTGGGTGAGTGCCTTAGAATATCCGTTTCCCGCTGGCGATTTTGTATCGGCGGGTATACTTCGCAAACTATAGAGCTTACTCTCCCTTTTTATTAAAAATGTAGGAACAAAATAAACACCTATATAAAGTACTAACATTATGACATACTTTATTCTGCTTTGCAATCCTGGGGGGGGTAAATATAGAAGGTGGGTAAATATAAGGAAGAGTACCTATATGGGGAAAATCAGTGCTTAAGCTTCTTTCTCTCCGGCAGGTGTTTCAAGCTGTTTTTTATAAGAACAGGTTCTGCTTGAGCAGACTTCAAAAATACCGTTCTTAGTATTCTTTTTAACTAAAAGTTCGCCGCATTCAGGACATTTATTCCCGGTAGGTTCATCCCAGAGGGCGTAAGAACAATCTGGATATCTATTGCATCCGAAAAATATCTTTCCGTGTTTGGATTTTTTTTCAATAATAGTACCTTCGCCGCATTTAGGACAGGTTACACCTGTTGAGCGTACATATTTTTTTCTGTTTTTGCACTCAACGCATTCAAGATATTTCCCGTAAGGTCCGGTTTTCATTACCATTGAACTGCCGCATTTTTCACACTTTTCATTGGATGTTTGAGCTTGATTATTTTCTCCGTCTTCTGCGGATTCCAGCTCAACCGAGTTATTTAATGAAATAATTGTTTTGCATTCGGGATACCCTGAACAGCCAAGGAATTGGGTTCCGAAGCGGCTTGTTCTGACAAGCATTTTCCGTCCGCAGTTAGGACAAACCTTATCACTTTCAATGACTACTTTTTGAGAATTTTTCATTACGGAATTAACTACTTCCATAAAAGGGGTATAGAACTCTTGAAGTACGACATTCCAAACAGCTTTCTTTTCCGCAATTTTGTCCAGTTTCTCTTCCATTCCTGCAGTGAACTTGTAATCCATAATTTCTGAGAACTGGCTTACAAGTTGTTTACAGACGGTTCTTCCGAGAAGGGTCGGAACAAGAGCCTTGTCTTTTTTCTCAACATACTTTCTTGTTTGAATAACCGTAATAATTGTTGCATAAGTTGACGGACGTCCGATTCCGTGTTCTTCAAGCGCTTTTACAAGAGAAGCTTCATTGTATCTCGGCGGCGGCTGGGTAAAGTGCTGTTT
>CALVCR010000011.1 GCA_944326125.1 Candidatus Gastranaerophilales bacterium
ACCTCCCTAATGATGATAAACTTTCTGTTCAGCTTCTCGATGGCGGAAGAAGAAATGTTTACCATAGACAAATTCGTCTTATAACGTCTGATGATGCAAAAGAAAAACTTCAAAAGAGACTGGATGCTATTTTGAACAAGGATTTGCATAAATATTATAATGATGAAGCAGATCACTGGTTTACGGTAGGGCACGAAAACGGACACTCTCTCGGTCCAAAATCCGGAACTGAAGGGTTAGGTAAATATAAATCAATAATTGAAGAAAATAAAGCTGATATGATTTCTCTTGCAATGCTTGACGTTTTAACGGAAGCCGGCATGTATACTCCGGAGCAGAGAGAGCAAATCATTGTGACTTATGCAGCTGATAATATGATGACTGCAAAACCAAACTTAAGCCAGGCTCACAGGGTTCGTTCCGTTATGCAAAACTATTTCTTTATAAAAGAAGGTGCAATGACAATTTCTCCGGAAGGCGTTTTGGACATAAATATAGAAAAAATGGTTCCGACAGCAAGAAAAATGCTTGAAGAAATTATTGAAGTCCAGCTTTCAGGAGACTTTGCCCGCGGTGAAAAATATGTAAATGATTATTTTGTCTGGACACCGGAGATGGAAACAATGTCTCAAAATATTAAAAAAGTTTCTAAAACTCTTAATGGCAGAGTTGAGTCTCCGCTCGCGGATAAGCTGCTTGCTGAATAGAAAATTTATAACTGTAACACCAGGAATAGGTAATGTTGTAAATGGAGTTGTTGCTGCTTCTACGACAGCAGCATTAGGTGCATACTTAATTGACAAGACTGAAGAAATGGATGCCGATCGTAGACGCAAGCAAAAACTTGATGGCATTATAAAAAAATGGAAGGATAAGGAATGATATGAAAATAAATAATATCATGAATAATGTAGTTCCTTTCCGAAATAATCAATCAAGGCAGGAAAAATATAGATATATTTTAGAAAAAAGGGCCTATATTGATAGCAAGACAGATGCTTTAAGTGATTTTAGTACATCAACTTTAATTTTGTCTTTGTTGTTTGGAGTTCAAAATATTGATTTATCCAAGAAAATGAAAACTATTCAAAAATGGGGGCTTGGATTTCTAATTGTATCAATAGGAACATTCATCGCAACTTGTATAAGAAAGATTCAATTATCTGATGATTTTGATAAAGGAGAATAAAATGATATCCAAAGTGATTATTTAAATAATCCTGCGAATCGAGGACGTCAAATGGCGAAATATTCTAGTTATAGTTAAGAGGGAAGAGGGTTGATTTAGGCAACATGAATAGTATATCCGAGTTCTTTTAGGATTTTTGCTATAGTATCTAGTCTTGGTACCTTTTGACCATTAAATAACGTATAAAGATTAGCTCTTTCTATATTAACCTTTTTAGCAAAAGACGATATACTTTCTCTGGATTTAATTACAGTTTCCAGTGATTTATAAAATTTATTAAAATCTCCGTCTGTTAAATATTCTTCTAAAGAAATATTTAAATATTCTTTTTGGAACTCCTTGTCTTGCATATATTTTTCTGAAAGTTCGCTATATGGAATAGTATTTTTCTCTAAATCGCTATTATTCATATTTATACATTCCTTTCTTTTAAGTCTTCTAAATATTTTCTTGCTTTCTTTATATCGTCTGATTGTGAACTTTTATCACCGGCACATAGTAAAATTATAATTACATTATCTTGTTCCGTATAATAAATTCTATAACCGGCTCCAAAAGAAAAACGTAATTCAGAAATTTCGTTATCAATCTTTTTACAATCACCAAAGTTGTTTTCTTGTATACGTTCTAATCTTTTGTATATTCGTGCTTGTATTGGTTTGTCTAGACCTAAGAACCAAATGTCATAAGGACATTTTCCACTTTGTGTTTTGTAGACACGAATTTCTTTCATATTTATATTGTATTCTAAAGACTACAATATGTCAATACAAGGAATGCGTTTATATTTGAATAAAATCCTATATTTGCAGGAAGAAGTAATAAATCAAAATAAATTATAATTATCGGCTATTAATTAAGAGAATATAATGTCCAGTCTGAATGTTTTGTTATGCCAGATGCAGTTAAAAACTTCTCTCCTGTGGGTTGGGCACTTTTAATTTCCCGGCAAGCCTGGTCTTACATACTTGTTTTTCATCCGAACTTTATCCGCGTATGAGTACAGTGTGCTAAACGCATAAAGAGGCTCACTGTCAGTTGTTGTGATTGAGAGATTACGTCCTCCTTTTGAATAAAGTTTTTCATCTCTCAGTTCAACTCCTGAGTGTTGGATAACAATGTCTTTTTGAGTCTGGTATTCAATTAGGTTTCCGTCTTTCGGGTTTTCCGGATAACCTTTGGATGCTATAACCAGAGTGGCGGAGACTCCGGGTTTCAGTCTTAATTTAATTTCATCTAGTTTTTGATAAATTGCGGCATTTAAAATATAGAGAAAATCGGTTTCAAGCTGGTTTAGAATTGATTGTGTTTCGGGATCTCCCGGGCGCATATTGTATTCAAGTACGTACCAATCATTTTTTGCCCAGATTAGGCCGGAGTATATAAACCCGATAAAATCTGCGTTTTCATCTGAGAGCATAAAATTAAGCTTTGTTTTATATAGATCCAGCCTGTCTTGCTGTACTTCTGTGAGCTCGACGGGACAATATGACCCCATACCGCCGGTGTTTGGAGAATTTTTAGCGGCGCTGAGTTTCTTAAAATCTCTTGCAGGAGGAAAGTGCAGAAGATTCTTTCCATCCCAAAGCGAAATTAGAGATATTTCTTCGCCTTCAAGGTATTCTTCCATAAAAATATTTTTTGCTCCCTCCGGAAATTCTTCTTTTAATTTTTCCATTTGAGCTACAAGTGTATCCATGGAATTAACAATTCTAACCCCTTTACCTCCGCAGAGGCCGTCGGCTTTAAGAACTATAGGAAAGCTTACGGGTGCTCTTATTATTGGTGCATTATTTATGGAATAATGATTCATTAATTTTTTTGCAACAAGCTTGGAAGATTCAAGATAAGACCATTTTTGAGTCGGGGCGATAATATTAACTTTATACTTTCTGAAAATATCTGTAATCCCTTCGCAAATAGGTCCTTCCGGGCCGACAATTACTATATCAATCTGAAGAGCTTTGCATTTTTGTGCAAGATCATCATAGTCAGAATATTTTATATCAATTGCTTCTTTGAAAGTAGAAGAAGATGCTATATAAAGCTTGTTAAGAAGTTTTGATTTTTTTAAAGATTTACATATTGCATGTTCTCTTCCGCCTGAACCTACTACAAGTACATTCATTCTTTACATCCTCCGCAATTTCCTTGACATCCGCTGCAATTATCTTTGCTGAAATTAATGGGTTCGTTATTCAGAAGTTTTTCTACAACCTGTGGATAAATTATATGTTCAATTCTGTGAATAGCTTCTTCTAGTTCATCATAGTGCATAGAATCATCTATCATAACGGGATATTGGGCAATAATTCTTCCTGAATCTAATTCCGGCGTGACTTCATGAATTGTGATACCGGTTACCTTTACTCCCGCAAGGAAAGCCTGTTTGATGGCATCTTTTCCTTTAAATGACGGTAAAAGGGAGGGGTGAATATTTATACATCTTTCCATTTTTTTAAGGAGTGATTCCGGTATAATTCTCATAAATCCGGCAAGAACTACAAGATCAAATTTGTTTTCGTTAAAATATTTTTCCATTTCGTCTAATGATAGAACGAGTGAGGGAATTTCAAGGTAATTTGCTCTTTCAAGGATATAGGCATCTTTATTATCTGATATGCAAGTGATATCAATATTTTTTAAGTGTCTTGCAATTGCTTCAAAGTTTGAGCCATAGCCTGATCCTAGGATTGCAATTTTTTTCATAAGACCCTCCCGATGATTCTTGGAGAAAATTCTTTACATATTTCTTTTATATCATCATTAAAAGATTCTGCAACCAGCAAGAAGCCTATGCCTGGATTAAACACATTATAAAATTCGTCTTTTCCGGTTAATTCTTTTAATTTTTCAAGGATAGGAATTTTTTCAAAGGAATCAAAATCCAGTTCAAAATTCGGAACAACTCTTTTTAAATTATGTTCGATTCCTCCGCCCGTAATATTTGCGCAAGCTTTAATTAATCCTTTTTGCCATAGTTTCAGAACTTTGGAGTAATAAATATAAGACGGGGTTAGCGTTTCTTCAAACTCTTTTTCTGTTAACAGTCCGTCAGAATAAAATTTTCTAACGAGAGAAAACCCGTTAGCGTGAACTCCGCTTGATTTTAGTCCTATTATCAGATCCCCTTCTTTAAGGCTAATATTATTTTCCCCTTTGCCTCGTCCGAGAATGAATCCTGTTATATCAATATTTCCTTCTGTAATCAAATCCGGCATTTCTGCAGTTTCACCTCCGAGAAGGGGACAGTTCTGTTCTTTTAGTATCTCTGTGAGCGCAAGTATGATTTGAGAAATCTTATCGCTCTCAAGCTTATGTGCTGCTATATAGTCCATAAATCCTATAGCTTGAGCTCCTGATGTTGCAAGATCATTAAGGTTTGCCGCAGCTAAATCTTGCGCAATTGTTTTATACATTCCCCGCTTGTAGAGCGGAATAATCTTTGTTCCGATGCCGTCGCAGGTTGAGACAATATCACCGTTTGCTCCCGTAAATCTGCCTATATTTTTGCTGATTGAGGATATCTGTTTGACAAGAGATTCAGCCTCTTTAAGATTTACTCCGGATTTTTCGTACAAGTTGTTCATAAAAATATTATAACAGAGATTTGTACATCTCGAGGTATTTTTTAGCACTTTCTTTCCAGCTGAAATCTGCTTTCATTGCGCTTGTTCTCATTGCGTTTAAGGTGTACTTATCTTTATAAACACTCATAGCATAGAGAATTGCATCCTTCATTGCCCAGCCGTTATAGTTCCAGAACTTGAATCCTGTTGAATCATTAAGAGGATATCCGATAACTGTGTTTTCCAAACCTCCGGTTGCTCTTACTATCGGTAAAGATCCGTATCTCATTGCAATGAGTTGGGATAATCCGCAAGGTTCAAATCTTGAAGGCATTAGGAAAAAGTCTGAGCCTGCGTAAATCTGGTTTGCAACATCCGCTTTATATCCTACGTAAGTTCTTATATTAGGTGTATTATTGGATAACCAGATAAAGAGGTTTTCATAGTCTTTATTTCCTGAGCCTAAAAAGATAAAGTCGGCTTCAAGATGCTGCAAGTCGCCTTCAACCTGACGGATTAAGTCAAGACCCTTTTGGTCAACAAGTCTTGATACAAACCCTATGAGTGGTCTTTCAGGATTATATTTGAGTCCGAAGTTTTCAAGTATTCGTTTTTTGTTTTCTTCTTTATTTTCAAGGGTTTTGATGTCGTAGTTTTTGAAAATATTTTTATCAGTTTTAGGGTTAAATACATCATAATCTATCCCGTTAAGGATTCCGATGATTTTATCAGTATGACCTCTTAAAGTGTAATCCATACCTTCGCCGTATTCGCCTGTCAGAATTTCGTGGGCGTAGTTAGGTGATACTACAACAATTCTGTCTGAGTAATTAATTGCACCTTTCATCCAGTTTACGCGTCCATAGTGTTCACAGCCCCATTCGTTATAGACAATATCTTTTCTCATATTTGCAAAATCCAGAATATCTTCAAACCAAACACCTTGGTAAGCAAGGTTGTGGATTTCAAATACATTTTTTGTTTTAGACCAGAATTCATCAAATTTGTAGTTGGCTTTGATATACCAAGGAATCATTGCAGTGTGCCCATCGTTTGAGTGAATAATATCGGCTCTGAAATTAAGCTGTTTTGCATATTCTAACGTCGCAAGAGAGAATGCAATATATCTTTCGTGCTCATAGCGAGGGTCAAGCCATTTAGGATAAACTTCCTGAAAACATGAAAAGTACCAGTCATTTTGAACAAAAAAGACATTTATATTTGTGGAAGGAAGTTTGCACATGTGGAGTTTAAACTTTTGCGGTGAGTATCCGAAAGTTATCCACATTTCGGAGTTTTCGAGTTCTTTAATTCCCCATTTGTTTACATCAATACATCCATGAAGCGGTGTGAAAATAGCAATCTCGGCATCTTTTTCCAGAAACTTTGGCAAGCTTCCTACAACATCTGATAATCCGCCAGCTTTTGAAAAAGGTGCAACTTCTGCAGAGGCAAACAATATTTTCATAAAACTATACTCCTAAAACTCTTTCTTCTGTTTGGATTATAAATTCCTCATTGGCAAAAATCAAGAGTGTTTAGGTTTAATAAATTTAAAAATTTTAATTACGGTGTTTATTTTATGGCAAAAAAAATTTTTTTAGAGTATTATACTTTTTAGCGAACAAATTTAAGGAATTATAAATTAGTGGCAAAACAGTTAAAACAACTTAAACAATATATAAATACAGCGGATAGTGTAAAAGTCAAAGCTCCTATTGTTGAAGCTTTAAAAAATGCTTATGAAAATCCTTCTTATCAATTTCATATACCGGGACATACTAAGGGGAAAGCAATTTTTAAAGATTTTAGAAAACTTATAGGTGATAAAGTACTTAATATAGATACGACAGATGAGTTTGATAATTTGGGAACACTTCATCCTGCTACAGGTCCTATTAAAGAAGCACAAGAATTAGCAGCTCAGGCTTTCGGCGCTAAAAAAACCTTCTTTTTATTAAACGGTTCTACTGCCGGAAATTTAGCGATTGCAATGGCGCTTACTAAAAAAGGACAGAAAGTTATTATTAATAGAAACTGTCATAGATCAGCTTTGACGGGGTTAATGATTTCCGGAGCTGAGCCTATTTGGGTTTGTCCTAACCAGATTGAAGATTGGTCAATTTGGGGAAATTTGGATGCTTCTACTATAGAAAAATTGCTCCAGGAAAATTCTGATGTGGGATTGGTATGGATTACTAATCCGACTTATGAAGGGGTTGTTTCTGATATTAAAGCAATTAGTACTGTATGTAAAAAATATGGAGTTCCGCTTGTTGTGGATGAGGCTCATGGATGTTTGTGGAATTTTAGTAAACATTTGCCGGAAACAGCTTTAAAACTTGGTGCTGATGCGGTTGTACACTCTTTGCATAAAACCGGCGGCAGTATGAGCCAAAGTTCTATGCTTCATATTGCTCAAGATTCAATTTTAGATGACAAGGCAGTAGAAAAAGCTCTAAAACTTCTTCATACAACAAGCCCGTCTCTTCTTTTGCTTGCAAGTCTTGATGCGGCAAGAGCCAATCTTCAGTCCAAATCAGGTCAGGCTGCTTTAGAAAGGGCTGTTAAAAATGCAAAATATTTAAGAGCAAGATTGGATAATATTCCTAACCTTCATCAGTTAAAATCCGATTTTGGATATATGACTGATGTTACAAAAGTCTTTATTAAAATAGACGGACTTTCCGGAAAAAGGCTGGAATCAATTTTGGAAATTGATTTTAATATAGAAGTAGAATCGGCTTCTGATATAGGTGTTTTAATTCTTTGCAATCTTGGAAATAAACATTCTGATTTTCAGTACCTTGCTGATGCTTTAGAAAAAATTGCAACAGGCGGATACAAGGATATTTATTACCTGGAAAAACGCAAACACATGCCTATGCTTGAGCCGCAAATTAAGATGAGTCTTAGGGATGCGTTTTATTCGGAAAAAGAAACTGTAAAAAAAGAAGATGCTGTAGGAAGAATTTCTGCGGAAGTAATAGCTGAATGCCCTCCGGGAATTTCTATTCTTCTGCCTGGTGAACTTATTACAGAAGAACATTTACCATATTTGAATGATTATGAAGAATTAGAAGTTGTAGTATAATAGACCTGTTGTAGTTAAGATAGGATATTATTTATGCATTCTTATTTCCTAACAGGTGTTTTGTTACTGTTTGGTGGTTTCCTTGGTCTTCATAGGTTTTATACTGGACATATCGGATCAGGATTGTTATATTTATTAACCGGCGGTGTGCTGGGTATGGGTGTTTTATATGATATGTTTAAATTTACATCCGGAGAGTTTGAAGATTCTAAAGGTGAAACTTTAGAAGGGTATTCATCTAATCTGGGCTGGGGTTTTGCAATTGTATATTTGCTTGTTATTGTTATCGGGGCTCTTAGTTATTTTCACTAATTGGCTGGTAAAAGTATGGGAAGTTTTTGAATGGCACGTAAAAAAAAGCAGTCAAATAAAATTGTACATTTTCTAGTTATTTTTCTACTTATGGCTTCCGGAATTTATTATCTGGGCTTAAATTATGTGCCTCAAAAGTGGTATGAAACTCAGACTATGATGCCAAATCAGGTTGAAGCATATTACGTTAATCAGTGGTGTACATCTGATTTTGGCCGTAAAGAGGCTGTGCTTTGGGATTTGACCAGAGTAGACTGCCTTGCCAAGGATTACGCAATAGAGTTTGATTTCGCAAAAAAATGGGCTGAATCAATAGGTCAATCGCTTTATTATTCAAAAATGACAGGCAAAAAACCTGCTGTAGCTCTTATTTTAACAAATCTTGCGGATTACAGGTATGTCAAAAGAGTTGAAAGACTTGATAATGGTATAAAAATATTCCTAATAAGAGCTTATTAATCTTTGATATAAGATTTTGCAAGCTCTTCTTTTTTGTCTTGTTTTGCCATTTGTTTTAGTAATTTTTCTTCCGGAGTTTTTTTCGTAAATTTATTTAGAAATATGCATTTCAGGATATTCAAACCTATTTTTGAAAATAATGGCACATTATTAATCTGCGGAGAAGGTACGCTTTTGGTTAATTCAAAATTATCAACAGCTACTTTTGCATATTCTTTTTGTGCTTTTCGAAAACCTTTGAAATCTCCTAATAACATAGAATATATTGTCTCTGATCGTAGAGTTTTTATTTTACCGGCTAAACTGTCTGTTTTGCCGATGGGTTGTATTTTAGGCATTTTAAATTCTCGGTGATAGTTTATCGAAACCGGTATGTTTTCTTAGAACTTCCGGTATTCTAATTGTACCGTCTTCTTGCTGCAAGTTTTCTATAATCGCTGCAAAAGTTCTGCCGACAGCAAGCCCGGAGCCGTTAATAGTGTGGACAAATCTTACCTGTCCGTCTTTAGTTCTGTATCTCATATTTGCTCTTCTTGCTTGATAGTCTCCGTAATTTGAGCAGCTGGAAATTTCTTTATAATTATTATAAGAAGGCATCCATACTTCTAAATCCCAGCATTTGTTAGCAGAAAATCCTATATCTGCTGTACACAAAGCTACTTTTCTATATGGAAGACCAAGTTTTTCCAAACAAACTTCTCCATCCCTTGTGAGCTTTGCGTGTTCTTCCGGGCTTGATTCAGGAGTGGTAAGTTTTACCATCTCAACTTTGTTGAACTGATGGACTCTGATTAAGCCTCTTGTATCTTTACCTGCAGATCCGGCTTCTCTTCTAAAACAAGGCGTGTAAGCTGTCATGTATTTTGGAAGATCTTCTTCGGATAAGATTTCTCCTGCATAGATATTTGTAACAGGAACTTCTGCAGTTGGAATAAGGTATAAATCTTCATCAACGCATTTGTACATATCTTCAGCAAATTTAGGAAGCTGGCCGGTTCCTGTCATAGTGGCAGCGTTTGCCATAAACGGCGGAAGAATTTCTTCATATCCATGTTCTTCCGTATGCAAGTCTAAGAAAAACTGGATGATTGCACGTTCTAATTTCGCCCCTTTGCCTCTATATAAGGTAAATCTTGATTGTGAGAGCTTAACTCCTCTTTCAAAATCAACAATTCCTTTTTCTTCGCAAATATCCCAATGCGCTTTTGGTTCAAATGAGAACTTAGTTGGTTCGCCCCATGTTGAAACTACTTGGTTATCATCTTCTGAAGTCCCGATTGGAGTCGTTTCATCAGGAATATTAGGAATTCTTAAAAGTATATCTCTCTGTTTTGTATCTAATTCAGTTTGTTTATCTTCTAAAGTTTTGATTTCTTCTCCCAATAAGCGAACTTCTTCTTGGATAGAGTCAGTGTTTTCACCATTTTTTTTCATTAATCCTATTTTTTGGGACTCTGATTTTCTTTTTGCACGAAGTTCATCGGCTTGGGTTTGGATTTTTCTTCTTTCAGAGTCAATTTCAAGGACTTCATTGATTGATAATTCCGGGTTTCTTCTTTTTAGTAATTCGTTAATTTTTTCCGGATTTTCTCTTATTAATCTTATATCTAGCATTTTTATTCCCTCACTAATCTATAAACATACAATCACCGTAACTGTAGAAACGGTATTTATTTTTTATTGCCTCATCATAAGCTTTAAATATAAACTCTTTCGAGGCAAGAGCACTTACAAGCATTAAAAGTGTCGACTTTGGTAAATGAAAGTTTGTTATCAAGCTGTCAACGATTTTAAACTCATAAGGGGGGTAAATGAAAAGTTCCGAGGCTGCTTTGCAAGCTTTTAATTCTTTGCCATAAAGTATAGCAGCTGTTTCAAGCGTTCTTACAGTTGTTGTTCCGACAGCAACGATTTTCTTGCCTTCTGATTTTCCTTTATTAATTAATTCTGCAGTACTTTGCGGAATCTCAAAAACTTCTGAATCCATGTGGTGGTCTAATATATTATCACATTTGACCGGCCTAAAGGTTCCTATACCTACATTTAAGGTAACATAACCTATTTGAACTCCTTTTTCTTCAAGTTTTTTTAATATCTCTTTTGTAAAATGTAATCCTGCAGTAGGTGCAGCGACAGAACCTTCGTCTTTGGCGTAAACTGTTTGATATCTTTCAAAATCCAGCTTTTTTAAATCTTCGTCTGCCATTTTACGTTCGATATATGGCGGAAGCGGAATATTCCCGACTTTGTGAAGGATTTTAAAAATGTCTCCTTCGTAAATCATTTTTACAATCCATTTCCCATCTTCAGGAAGAGGCATTAAAACCTCTGCTTCAAGCTCTTCACTTATCTTAATTTTAACACCGGGTCTGACTCGCTTGGATGGACGAATCAATACTTCCCATTTCTTGTCTTCTCTTTCTTTCAGAAGAAAAACTTCAATTTTTGCTCCGGTATCTTTATAACCGTAAAGTCTTGCCGGCATGACCTTTGTATCATTAAGTATCAAAATACAATTATCATCCAAAAGATCAACTATATTGAAAAAGTGTTCATGCAAAATTTCTCCGGTGGCCCGTTTTAAAACCATCATTTTGGAATTTTCTCGCTTTTCACTTGGTTTCTGTGCGATTAATTCTTCCGGTAATTTGTAATCAAATTCTGATAATAACATATTTTACTCTTTAAGGTTAATTTTCTTTGCATTATTAACGTCATCATCGTCAATTTTTGCTTCTTTACGTTTATCTTCTGCTTCAAGCTGTTTGTTTATTATAACTGTTTGTATCACCTGGAAAATATTGCTTGAAATCAAATACAACAATACACCGGCAGGGATAGGTATAATTACAAATGTAAACCCTAGCATTAGCGGCATAAATGTGTTCATTGATTTTTGCATTGCTGCCTGGGCAGGATCCTGTTGAACATTTTTGTTCATAGACATCATGGCTTTTTGGGAAAGAACCATTGTAATCATAAACAGAATTACCAAAGCTAAAACATCCCAATGGAAAGCAGATTTAACTTCTTTTGTAGGAATGGAGCTTATTAAAAGACCTTCTTTTCTATCAAAAGTTAACATTTCAGATTCTTTTGTCTGAACATCAGTTATTTGAACCTCTGCTTTTTCAATCTTGTCAAGTTTGCTGAACGGAAGGTTTAGGTTATCAAGGCTGATTTTGAAATCTGCAGGAGCTTTGCCCGGATCTAATTCTCCTTGAACTTCAACTGCTTTATTTGGTTTTGTAATCTTAACTGTTTCAGGTTCTTCTGTGTCTGTAAAATAAACTTTTGCGGTTTTTCCCGTCATAAAAGTGTCATATTTTGAAACCCCGAAAATTCCATCGTTTGAAACTCCGGCTGATGTTTTCATCGTTGCATCAAGCCTGTTTATAAATAAAAATTGAGAGTCTCCGGCCATCTGTATAAATTGCGGACTCATCAAAGTTGAATACAAGAGTATAAAAATTGGCATTTGGATTAATAGAGGGAAACAGCCTGCCATTGGATTGAACTTGTGTTCTTTGTAAAACTCCATCATTTTTTGCTGCATTTTTTGAGGATCGCTTTTATATCTTTCCTGAATAGCTTTCATCTTAGGCTGCAGCATTTGCATTTGTCTCATAGAACGCTGTTGTGAGAGTCCCAACGGCCACATAGCCAATCTCACAATTATGGTTAATAAAATTATTCCGATACCGTAACTTCCTGCAACAGAAAGTACCTTTAAAACGTCAATGGTTAGTGTAGTAAAATCCATGTTCTCTTCCCTAAAATTTTGTGATACCAATAAAGGTGCGATTTCTCGCACCTTTTAAAAATACTTTAAATATACCTCGAAGTCAAGATTATTCTTCTTTGTTTGCACCAGAACCCAAAGAATGCAGTCTTCTTGCAGGATCGGTAATATGTGTTATTCTTAATCCGAAGTTGTCTTCAATTACGACAACTTCTCCGTAAGCAATAAGTTTGCCGTTTGCATATAATTCAACCGGTTCGCCTGCTGCTTTGTTTAGTGTTACGATAGAGCCTTTAGTTAATTCCAAAACTTTTTTTATTGGAAGTTCTGTACGTCCTAATTCTACTGTGAGTTGAAGTTTTACGTCCAACAATATATTCAGGTTTTGGTTTTGAGGACCTTGAACCTGATCTAAGTCTTCAAAAGATGCAAATTGAACCGGTTGAACCGTTACTGTAGAATCCCCGCGATGTCCTTCTATATGGACGTTATCTTCCGGCTGCTCAAATTCTTGCTGTTGTTCAGTCTCTTCCTGTGTGACTTCTTCAGGAAAAATTTCTTCTGCTGATTCTCCTTCCGCAGACGGCTCTTCATTTAGGTTATCTGTTTCTTTGAAATCATCATCAAGCATCTTAAGTCCTCTCTAAAAATAGTTTCTTAATAATTCATGCATTTCATCATATACATCAGTTATTTTAACACAAATAGTATCTTTTATTGTTCCAGGGCGGGCAAAAAATTTCTTTTCGCCGTTTACTTTTACGATTAAATCGTCTGAAACCTTGTTATCCAGCTTAATAATATCCCCTTCTGTCAGCTGTAAAAAGTCATCAAGGGTAATATTGCAGGAGCCAAATTGAACCCTCAAATCTACATTAGAAGAATTCAATTTGCTTATCATTTTCATTCTTTCTTCATTTGAAGCAACTAAACCTTTTGTCTGGAATATGTGCTGGGTGCTTAAGTGGCCAAGAACTGTTTCTAATACAGGATATGGGAAACAAATACTAAACAGGCCAAAATGTTTACCTGAAATTTGAACTTCAAAAGTCAAAAGTGCAACAATTTCACCCGCTGTTGCTACCTGAATAGACTGGTAATTATCATCAAGGCTTATAAATTTCCCGGTAACAGGAATAATTGCATTCCAAGCATCTTCCAGTGATTGGATAATTATATTAATGATTTTTTTTGCCAGAGCTTTTTCTATATCAGTTAGTTCTCTTGACTGAGTATCAATATTTCCGACACCGCCCAGCATACGGTTTACGATACAGGAAAGAACTTCAAAACTTATACCTAAGAGAATTTGTCCTGAAAGTGGTTCAAACTCAAATACGCCAACGCTTATAGGAGAAGGCATTGAACGAACAAATTCTTCGTAGGTTAACTGGTCGACTGAAACTATTTCAATTTCAACTCTCATACGAAGATAACCGCTTAAGATAAGAGAAATTGCCTTAGAAAATTCGCGGTGAATATCTCTTAAGGCTCTTAAATTATCTTTGGAAAACTTATCCGGGCGTCTGAAGTTGTAGAGCTTGTAACTCTTGTGTTCAGATTCGTCTGAATCGTCAATGAAGATTTCGTCTTCCGCGTGTTGTATTTCTTTTTTGAGTTCTGCCATCTAAAATCCCTATTGAATTATGAACTGTCCGAAACTGATTCTTAAGACTTCTCTTTCTCCGCCTAAAATTGAGTTAATATCATTAGCAATCTGTTCTTTTGCAAGTTCTTTTCCGGCAGCAGAAGAAAGTTCTGCAGAAGTTTTGCTGGAAAGATTGGTTATGACAGCATCGCGAATAGCGGGTTTGAATTGATCCATCTCTTTTTGTATAGCTTCCATTGGATCAACAGGGGCAGGTGCTGCTCCATGACCGCCATGTCCTCCGCTTTTTGCTTGTTCTTCTTCCTTTGGAAAATCGGTGTCTTTTTGTGAGACTTCTATTGCTACGTTAACTTTTAAATACTTTTTCTGGGCTTCGTCGCAAAGATTGAGGATAAAATCTCCTAAGTCAACAATTATTCCTCTTTGGATTTCATCTTCTGAGCCTTCTTCATCTGCAAGTTCTTCTTGGTTAAGGTTTATTTTTCCTATCTTTTGGGTAAGAAGATTTTCCATTACAAGATAGTTCACCCCTGCAAATACTATACAAAGCATTACGGTTGATAATAAACTTATTATTAAGAACTTGTTTAAGTCTTTTGCCCTTGATTCTCCGTTATTTTCGTTGTCTGCCATACTATTCTCCACTTACATTACATAGTATTATTATATCAACTCGGTTCGTGTATTTACTACCATTATTTGGAGTATTCTTTAACGGTAAAAATTCCCCGTAGCCAACTGAGCTGATTCTCTTCCTCGGAAGCTTTCCCTTTGGTGTCAAAATAATTGATTCCAATTTGTTTGCTATAACTGTAGATATTTCCCAGTTTTTGAGATCCCCAATCCCTTTACAAGAAGATTTTGTTATATGCACTTCTATTATAGCAGGATTTTTTATTTTTGCCAAAAAATCTTCTGTGGACAAAATATTTTTATATGTGTCGGATGAAATTTTGTAAAAATCTTCGCAAATATTATTGAGCGGAAATCTTAAAAGTATTCCTCTCGGGTCACGTTGAACTTCAAAGGACGGGTTCTTTTTAAATGTTTCTTTCGCATCAAGATAAAGCTCATCAATGCAACTATCATTTAATATATGAGCAAATTCCTGGGCACTGCAGTGTCCAGGGCTTAGAAACAATATTAATACTAATGCTGTTATTATTTTTGTTAGTTTCACATTATATATCTTTTCGCATTTGCTTTATAAATTAAATTGGATTTAAGGGTATAAGTTTATTGATTCATTCCTTAGTGCGGGATATAATATCTATATGGGGAAGTTTGATTTATTTAATAAATTCAACAGTGCGGTAATTGTCGTTAATGATAAAAAAGAGGTGGTTTTTAGAAACAACCTTTTTAAACGTGTTTTTTCAGACTTTGATAACTTAAAAAAGTTTTCTCACAAATTGAATTATAACGTTTGCGCGCTTGTAAGCAATGATGTTGCGGTGCATTCTCCTATTTTGCAGGCCCTTGTGTCTCCGCAGGATTTTTGTGCGCATGTTACTTATCAAACAACGGGAAACGATTATTTTTATTATGATATGCTGGCGACTAAAAAGGGAAATTATACAATTATTTTTCTTACGGATGTTACATCAAAAATAAGGATGGAGAATCTGTCAGTTAGAAATCTGGCTTATCAGAAAAAAATTCAGCTTCTTGAATCTGATAATAAAAACTTATCAAAAGTTAAACAGTTGGCTCAGTCTCAGGCAATGAAACTTTTGCTTCTTAATAATATATCTAATATTATAAGAAGTTCAATTGACACATCCGTAATTCTTTCTTCTGCACTGTCAGAGCTTTCTCAGCTGTTTGCCGCGTTTAGAGCTTATTATGCTGCATATATTCCGGATACGGATTCTTATATAATAAAAGAATCTCTTGACCGAAAGGATATTGGGAAAAATATTACTTTTGACAGAGATGCTGATGAAAAGGTCTCTTGTGTTTTTTGTATGAAAGAATATAAAGAGGCCAGACCCTTTAATGAGCTTGTTCAGAGGATAATTATTCCTATTTCGCATATGGATACAAGGCTCGGGGTTATTGTTCTTTTAACTAAGCAGAAAACAAAACTGGATGATATACTTGAAGTTATGGATGGGGTATCTTTTCAGCTTGGTAATGCCATTATTCAGTCTGAACTTTATGAAAAAGATGCGCGAATGGTAAGAGAGCTTACGCAGACATTGGAGGAGCTTCAGGATACGCAATTAAAGCTGATCAACTCGGAGAAAATGGCTTCTTTGGGTCAGCTTGTAGCAGGGGTTGCACATGAAATAAATACACCGGTTGCTTCTATAAAATCTAATAATGAGATTTTTGCAAAACTGATTTCAAGGATTAAAGATGGTGAGACAGTTTCTCTTTTGAAAGAAATTAATGAGATTGATAAAGAGGCGATAGACAGAATTAACAGACTTGTAGTTTCTTTAAGGAAATTTGTAAGGCTGGATGAAGCTGAGCTTCAGGAAGCTGATATTAATAAGGAAATAGATTTAACGCTGGATCTCATCAGGCATGAGACTAAAAATCGGATTAATATTGTCAAACATTATGGAAAGATTCCGCCTGTAAAATGTTATCCTAATATGTTAAATCAGGTATTTATGAACATACTTGTAAATGCAACTCAGGCAATAGTTTCAGACGGCACTATAACTATTGACACAGATTATAAGAAGGATAATCTGGTAGTAAAAATTAAGGATGACGGATGCGGAATAAAGGAACCTGATAAGATATTTTTTGCGGGATATACAACCAAAGGGGTTGGTGTTGGAACCGGCTTAGGGCTTGCTATTTCACAAAAGATTATTGAGAAACATAAGGGTAGAATAGAAGTAAATTCAAAAGTCGGAAGCGGAAGCGAGTTTGTTATTACTATCCCTGGTAAGTAGTAATTGTTAAGTTTTTTAAACAAGGAGTTTTCTTATTATAACTGGTTTATAGGAGTATTTAAATTATAATTTTAATTAAATTTTGTAAAAATATCTAGTAGAGTAGTTAATAATATGTAAAAATATGATATACTAGCATATGCACAACGATTAAGTGTAAATTTTACCCTAATAAGGGTATGTAACAAAAAGTTAACAAACCGAATAGATAAAGGCAATTTTTTATAAACCCAAAACTTTATATATCTGTGTAGAAGTTAGATAAATTTATTTGCATATCGGAGGTAAAGTGTATGGCAATTACTGTGAACAGCAAAAAGAAACAAGTAAAGAAAACTTTTTCAGAATTAATTAATGACTTAATGACATCAAGTTCAGAAAAAGTTAGATATAATGCTGCTCGTGTTTTAGGCGAAATGGGTGATTCAAAAGCCGTTGAACCGTTAATTGACGTATTAAAAAATGATAAAAACGGTTCTGTTCGTTTATACGCAGCCCGTGCTCTCGGTGAACTCGGTGATTCAAAAGCTACTGAACATTTAATTGAATCTTTAAGAGAAGACAGAAATGTCGATGTAAGAGTTCGCGCAGCTCGTGCTTTGGGCCGTTTAGGCGGTAAAATTGTTGTTGAACCGCTTGTTGAAGCATTAAACGATGAAAACTCTCAGGTTTGTATTACTGCAACAGATGCTTTAATTGAAATTGGTGATGTTGCAACTGATGCTTTAATGAAATCTTTGGATCACGAAAAAGTTAATGTTCGCTGTGATGCAACACGTGCATTAGGTGAAATCGGAAATAAAAAATGTGTTGATAAGATTATTAACATGTTATACGACGAATGGGTTAACGTTAGAATTTATGCGGTAACTTCTTTAGGTAAATTAAACGATACAAAAGCGGTTCCTGCATTAATCGATGTTATGAAAAACCGTTCTGAAAATGATCTTGTCAGAGCCGGTGCTGCAGCTGCTCTGGGTGTACTAAGAGATCAAAGAGCACTTCTTCCTTTAAGAGAGCTTATTATGGAAGCAGAAGAGCTCGGAGAACTTGAAGACACTGCTCTTAAGTCTTTCAAAAAGATTATGGCCGCAAACTGGCATGCAATTCCGGGAGCAAATCAGCAGAAAAAACCTGCAACGGTATAGCCGGATTTAAGGAATTAATTCAAAGGGAGCGGAAGTTTTTAAAACCTCCGCTCCCTTTTTGTTTATAAAAATTAACAATTTAGGCAATTGTTAAATCTGAAAAAACTTTATTAATATATAGGGGATTAAATAAAGGAGTTTTTGTGAAAATTCCAGGAACAGTAATAAAAACATTTTTTCCAAAACCGGGAATCAAAGTGCCTGTAAATTTTTCAAAATTAAAGGCTCGTGAAACTATGCTTATTTGTACCGGAGAGGTCAATGATCTTATGCAAGCTGACCTGGGAACTGCAGCTATTCAAATAGCAGAAGATTTACGTAAAAATTTTAAATCTGCAAAGCAGCAGGTAGATGATGTTTTTTCAAAACTTGAAACCGTTATGCATATAGAAAACAGGGCAAAAAGTGTTCCGTCTATTCATTCAAAAATTTTGCGCGGAGCAATGGAAGGAGATGTCACATCCTTTGAAACGGCCAAGTCATATGTTCTTGACGGTATAGGATCAAGGATTATATCAAAATCATTAAAACCATTAAATGAGAAAGAAATAATCGGAATGATTGATGATGTAAGAATAAATAATAATCCTTTAACTGCTGAACAAAAAGTTTTATTAAGAAACTATATTGATGGTAAAACGCTTACACCTGAACAGGAAATAGAAGCATTTCCTCTGTTTGAAAAATTTGCCCAGCCGCTTATTGAAAAACGTTCACAACCGGTTGTAGATAATTTGCTTCTTTCTATTACTAAAAGCCGTATGATGAAGGAAGGTTTAACGTTCGATGAAATTAAAGCAAAAGGGCTTTTGTCCGAAGATTTAATCAAGAGACTGCAGACTGAAACTATTGAACCTTTAGATATTACTCTTGTTAATAATTACAGAGGTTTTAATGGATTGCCTGAATTTAGCAGCAGACAAATACAGGCAATCAGAAAGGTAACCGAAGGAAAAGTTGTTGTTCGTTCCCGTCCTGATTTAGCGGATTATAACAGATTCCCGAACGAGGGATATACTAAAGATGAAGTTAAAGACTTTGCGCTTAAGGCATCAGGGTATAGAACAGCACAGGCAAATGTTGTTCATGCTAATGGTGCATTAGGCGAGTTACAATTCAGGGGTGAGTTGACAAACAGGTTTGCCGAGTATGAACATATTGCTTATGACTTAAGACAGAATAAAAATACGCTCGGACCTATATTTGATGATTTTAAAAGAGCTGTTTCAGAATTGTCGAATGATGATTATGCCGAATATAACTTATATCTTGAAAAGTGTTATAATTATTACAACAGGCTAGAGCTTGGATTACCGGCGGTAAAACCAAAGTTACCTAAAAAATTTAATGAAATATTATCAGATGATAGTTTACGAATTTTGCATGATAAAAATGAAGCAATGTTAAAAGATTTAGAAAAAGATTTTAAACCGTATTTTGTAGCGGTTGTCTGATGAGGAATAGATATGGTAAAATATGAACTGGCAAAAATTAAGGATAGGAATATATTTATGAGACCAAAAGATCCAAGCGGTATACCTTTTTCACAAAAATTGGATATGATGATCTCGAAAATTAAAGAGCGTGTAGAGCGAGAAGTGCCCGATAGAGGCTATTTTAGAAGCTTTGCGGAAGATGTTGACTTAAATCATAATTATTATGGAAGGGCGGCTTCGATTTGTGTTGAAAGAGATGAAAATATTGAAGGAAATGCACTGCTTCTTGTTTCGGTTCTTCATCCTCATATGAATATGGATGCATCGGTTATGCTGACTTCCGGTAACAGGGATGCGATTTTGAAATATATGAATAAAAAAGATTTTAAAAATGAAGTTATAAATACAATTAACGATCTTTCAGAGTCGTTAAAAGGTTAGATGGTTGTAGAAATAAGGGCGGTTTTTCTTCTGAAAAACCGCCCTTTCTTTTTTATATTATATTTTTATAAGAATTTTCAGACTTTCTTTTGCTTTATTGGCTTCAAAGGCTTCCATTGCATCGTCAATTGAATAGATTTTTGTTATGAATGGAGTAAAATCAATTCTATTGTTCTTAAGCAATCTTAATGCCGGAGGGAACTGCCCGCAGCGGGAGCCGAGGACGGTTATTTCGTCAATAACTATCGGGGCAAGGTTCAGTTCTTTTCCTGAGGCAACAGTGCTTTTTAGGACAAGAACTCCTCTTGGTTTGGTTAGAGCCATTGAGGTTTCAAATCCGGATGCGGTTCCGGTAGCTTCTACTACAACATCATAGATTTTTTCGGGGGTAAAGTTTGTTAGAAGTTTGGTTTTTACTCCTTGAGCTTTTGCGATATCAAGTTTATTTTGGTGTTTTCCTACAAGGAGTACATCCAGATTAAGTGCATTGAGTGTTAAGGCTGTTGTAAGTCCGAGTTTGCCGTCTCCGAGTACAACAACTTTTTTCATCGGTTCAATATGTAGCTGTTCCGTGATTTCGCAAGCGGCTGCCAGCGGTTCCACAAAGACGGCTTGTTCATCGGTTACGTTATCCGGTACTTCAAATAATACATTAACCGGCATGGTCATGTATTCCGCAAAGCAGCCGTCTTTTCTCCAGATACCTAAAGTATGTCTGTTCGGACAGTGACGATAATTTTTTACTGCGCACCATTCGCAGTTCGGATCATTACAGCCGTAACTTATTTCAGCAACAACTCTTTTTCCTACAAGAGATTTGTCTTCTCCGTTAACTTCCTCGACGACTCCGACAAACTCATGGCCTAAAATTCCTTTGTAGCCCATATATCCTTTGGTTATTTCATAATCTGTATTACAAATTCCTGCGAGTGTGACTCTAATAAGAGCTTCTCCCTTTTGCGGCACCGGTTTTGGGTAATTTGTGTCCAGTTTTAATCCGTTATCAAAAACAATAGCTTTCATGCTCTATACCTCTCTTTCAGCTTCAATTTTACCTCAAAAAGATTATGGATATTATATTCTGGGTTAAGATGTAAAAAAGTTGTTACAATTCTTAGGTAAAATTTGAAAATATTGTATTATATATCTGTACTCGATTTCAAAACAAAGGAAACTGCGTAGGCGAAATCATTCCAGGGTATAAGGAATATTATTGCCCTTTTGTCTGTTAATTTACAGGCGAATTTTTTATGTCAATTATTATTTATTAACGCCGGTTTATTATGCCGGAAGGGAGGTTTGTCGTGCGACATTGCTGTAAATTTAAGGCGGATGATATTTATTATTTATCTGAAAATGATTTGTACAGCTCAAGAAAATTATCTGTCGGGTTTTGTCCTATTTGCGGGAAACCTGTCGCAGAGCTTATTGAATATCGTTTTGACGGTGTTATAAACAGAATTGCGCTTGCAGGAGTTGAAGCAAATGATTTAATGCTAAAGTGCAGAGATGAAATTATTTATTCAATGAAAGAATGCAATTATTTAAGGTTTAAATCTAAACCATACGGATGGAAGTATGGTATTAACAAAGTTGTAAAAATCAACGGTAAAGAAAAACTTAAGCAGTATGCCTGTGATTTTTACGGGAATAAAGAATTAATTAAGTCGATATAAACACACATTTCTTACAGGGGCTTTTGTTTCACCTTTCTCTCATACAGCTCTTTTCAGCCCCTGTTTTTTTTATTTTAAGGATAAATTATGGCTAAAAGTAAACAAAAACAAAGTAATATAAGGGAAATTAAGGCGGAAGTAAATCGGAAGCATATTGAATTTTATGATAAAACTCTTTCTATTCTAAGCTTTATTTTGGATGAATATTCTAAAGAGCTTACAAGAGCGGATATAGAATTTCTTGATATGCCAAAGAGTACAGCAGCAGTTTTGGATTTTTTAATTTCTTCTATTACAAAGGTTCAAAAAGGTCAACGGATTGCATTAGGAATGGACGATCCAGAATTTGCCGATACAGAGCCGCAAATTAATATTATTGAAGGCTTAAATGAATGTAAAATTTAGTTGAAAAATTGATTAAAAAATGTTAATCTTTAAAAAAATGGAGAATATATGAAAAAGATTATTTTTGTTATGTTGGCAGCCTGTTTATCACAGACAATTGCTGGTGCCTGGCCGTGGGATTATACCTCACTTAATTTAAGAGAAGCAAAAGAGGCTCAAAAGTACGGTACTACTAACAGGTACTTTGCAACAACAGGTGCTAACAGTGCTGTTACTTCTATCAAGGTAAAAGACCCAAATCTCATTCCTTTTGGGGTTTATGAAAAAGTTGACGATGCAAAGTTTAACGCAAAGATAAAAAAAGATGAGGTCCAGTATAATAAAATTAAAGATAATCTAAGAAAGAATAAGGTAGACGATTATAATACACAAGCCTATCCGAAAGATTTTTATAAAGTGTATAGAATTGCGGAACGTATAATCAGAGCAAATAATCTGGATTATATTAACTGGCGTATAGCTATCAAAAAGACAAGTGACGGTGAATTTAACGCTATGTCTTCTGATATGAATTATATTGTGCTTTATACCGGTCTGTATGATACTCTTGCAGATAATGAAGATGCAATGGCGCTTGTTATCGGGCATGAGATGGCTCACCAGCTTCTCGGACACGGGCAAAGAACTGCAAAAATTATAAGAAGTCTTAACAGACAATATGATTTTTCAACAGATACTTATGCAAACTTTGATGCGGCAATGCGAAATGCAATTGCAAATACTAAGCTTCAAAGAATGGAATATTCTGCTGATGTTGAAGGTGCTATTTTGGCTGTACGCGCGGGATATAATCTCAATTCTGCCAAAGAAACACTTTCTTTCATAAATACTCTTCCATATGTAGGAATAGTAACTTCATCTCATCCGAATCCTGAAAAAAGACTTCAGAATTTTGATGAAAACAGAAAGTTTTTTGTTGAAGATAAGTGGAAACTCGAAGGCAGATACAATATTTACAAGTCTAATGTTCTGCAATGTAATAAGTCCTCTGACAGAACTTCTATTATAATATCCAGAGGGGCATCCAGAGACCAAGATTCATATTACAGACCAGAAACAGTTGATGAAATTTTATTAAGGTATGCGTATAAGTCTTATAAAAATGGTGATTTTGAAGATGCAGAAAAATACTTTAATAAACTGTTAAAAAAGGATAGTAAAAATCCTATTCTTTATCTATATCTTTCTTATACTTGTGAATATCTTTATAAACAGACCGGAAACGATAAGTATTTGGAAGAAGCAAAAGAAGCTGCCAAAAAAGGTCTTGTCTTTGCTCCGGATAATAAATATTTAAAAGATCAGGCTGCTGCTTTATAAAATTATAAGAGGGTAAAATGCTAGAAGTTTTTATTCCGTCTGACGCGGGATTTCGTATTTACGAAATCCCGCTTAGGTTACTTTATGAAAAAGTTCAGGATAAAATCGGAGATGATAATTCTTTTGATTTTATCCGTGACCATACGCTTTTTTATATGTTTGTTTTTAATAATAAACTTGTGGGAGGAATTTATTATTATATAAAGGATGAAAAATGGTATATGAATGGCTTTTCAAATAGAAAAATGTTTGGAGCGAATGTTGAATGTATAAAACTTTCAACAACCTGGTTTTCATCTGATATTTATGCAGAAGCTATGAACAGGGCATCTGCAATCTGTCTTTTGAGAGCAGGGTTTAAAAGATTGCATAAAAATCTGTTTATTTTTAGGCAGAAAATTACTTCTTAATATATTTTAGAGTATAATCAATTCTCTTTTGAGTATAATTGTCAACTTCTTTTTTATTTTCATCCGGATTTAGAATATAAAGAAGATTTTCTGCATCAATTTCTTTTTGATAATCTTTCATTTCATGAAGGTATTCAAGTATTTCTTTTTTGTAGTCTTCATAAATCTCGTCATTTTTATATAAGTTTAATTTTTGTTTTAGTTTTAATTGAATTGGTTCTCCAAGTACTGCAGAATCAATGATTTTTATGCCGGCATCCTTTTTATTTCCCGAAGAACTAAAGCCGGAGGTTTTTGTATGGCTGAAAACTTCAGAAATAGCCAAGAGTTCATTCAGTGTTAATGCATAAACTTTAGGGTTTCCGGTGGCTTTATATAGCGCATCGGCTATTGTTTGTTCTGCACAAAGATAATATAAATTATTTATGCTGTTAAAATATTCTCTCTGGAGCGGAAGACTTTTTACATCTTGTACCTCAGGCAAGAATGTATAGTAATCTGAAAGGGTATTTTTAAGAGTATTTAATGTCCGTTCATCAAGGACTCTCATGGTTTTATCAAATTCGTAACAGAATAAATCAATAATTTCTTTTGGCATATTGTTATTTCGTTTTCTGACGATTCTGTCTATATCCTTTACGATTTCTTCTTTTTGAAAATCATTAATTGAAGACAGGCTGAATGTAACAATATCATCAGAAACATTACCGGGTTTATTAGCCATAAATTTCTTGATAAAAGCAGCTTTTACTTCCGGCGGATAATTGTTATGAGAAAATGGTATTACAATAGAGTGCCCGTAACTCAAAATATATTCGCAGAAATCTGAAAGAAGAGACAGTTTTTTTGCATCCAGAACTTTTTGCATTTCCGGATTTTCTGTTTTAGGAAATTTAATTCTTATAAACTGGTCAATAATAGAATTAAGTTCATAGCTGTCAAGCGGTTGTTTGTATAAATGATAAAGTTCTTTGATAATGTTTTTATCGATGTTTCGTGAAAGAACCGGTATCTCAAATTTTCTGCTTGTTTTTTCAGAAAATAAAGATATCTCACTTTGATTATTTATAATTTGTAATAATGCATATTTTGCGTCTGATTGAGACATACGAAAGACTTCCGGATCTTTGGTGCATAGGTAGAGAGTGTCTTCTAATGCAGCTTCAAGAGAGCGGTTCATTATTTTTGCTTCCATTGGCTCAAATGTTTTAATGAAGTTAATATTATCCACGTCTTTAAGGGTTATACTTTCATCTCGGAGGAATTTGAGCCAGCTTGTAATTTGTTCATCATTCAGGGATTTATTTACAGTATTAAAATAATCCTGAAAATATTCATCCGGTAAATATTCCGCAAGGCCTTTAATACTTGCTAAATATTCACCTGCAAATTCTTTTACAATCGGTCTCATCCCTTCAAAATCAATATTTATTTCTCTGTAATTCTTAATCAAAGAATCAATTTCTTTGATACGAGTTTTCTTGTTCTTTAAGATTTCGGCTTTTAGGATTTCAAAATGTCCGCCGCTTATAGCACCTTTTACTTTTTGATGCGATTCTTTGATGGAGTCTCCGAGTTGTGCTGCAAACTCAGGGTGTTCTTCCCAGAATTCGGTCATAGCTTTTGACATAAAGCTGCTGAATTCCATTCCGGAGTATAAATCATCTACCGGTTTGTGAATCTGTTGTTTTTTTAGAAAGATGGACATTTCTACGATAATATCCGGATTATTGTTCCAAGCATCAATCATAGCGTATTTGAGAGGTTCCGAAGCGGCTTTAAGTTTGGAAATGTATTCCGTTTTTTCGGCAGGAGTCATTCTTTCCCATCTTTGGGCGGCATTTTGTGTTCTTTTAATTTGTAATGTTCTTTTATCAAGTTCGCTTAAGTTAGCTGTAAATATTCTTAAGTTATTGGCAGCCCAGATTTTAAATAAATCATCTCTGCTTAATGTGGAGGTTACACCTGTTTTCTGGTGGACAGGAGCGGCTTCTTTTACTTTTGGCTGACTTACGGCTGCTTTTTTTGTTTTGCCGAATTCAGATTTGTTAAATTCTTCCAGCAGTTCCAATTCATCAGCTTGAGCCGCAATTTTATCAAGCTGCTGATCTCTTGTTAAAGATTTCCACCAGTTTTCAAATTTTTCAACACTTCTTCTTGCTCTTGCGGTTCTTTCTTCAATAGGCATTGATTCCCAGAACGCTCTTTGTACTTGTGAAATTTTTTCTCCGACAAGATCGGAATATCCGTCGCGGGTATATCTTAATGACTGAAGGTATTCAAATTCCGGCTGTTCTATACCGAGAGCTTTTAGGGTTGAACTCCTTAATAGTTTTCCTCCTTCTTTTTGGTCAAACATTGCTAAAAAGTCGGTATCACCGTCTTCTCGAAGATCGTTATTCATTTCATCCAAAGTTTTACCTTCAAGAAAAATCTTTTTTACGAGATAAACGGTCAAATTTTCATTATTTGATAAAATCCCCTGGTTGCAAACATCAAGGAGTTCCTTGTTTTCTCTGAATATTCCCAGAATACCTCTGGTTGCCTTGCTTTTATCAGGATCTATAAGATTTTTAAATAGTGCTTCATCAGGGAATAAACGCTTTATATCACTCGCATTTTTTGCCTCACGAAGTTTTGCAAAAGCATTTTTTTGTGCTGTTAAAGGTGTAAGTAGAGTTTTATCTCCAAGATTTTCAATATAAGTTTTTACGGTTTGAGGCATTCTGCTGGCATTAACTTCATAGAATCTTGTAAGCCCTTTATCTACTCTGGCTGCTTCAAAGCTTATGGATGGCGTAGTGTATATTTCTTGTTTATTAATATCTGAGTTTTTATTTTTATTCTTTTTGTCGATTCCCGTGTGGTTATAAAAAAACGGAATACCGTTAATTCCCTGTATTTTCATTTATCTGTCCTTATAATTTCTTTCTGTTTTACTAACTCTTTTGTTAAACCCTCTAAAAAATATTTTTGCTACACAAAATGGAGCGGCTGCTCCGGAAAGGAAAATTTTATGTCATTTGAGTACATTATTGAAAAAGACAATTCTACAAAACAACTATCAAAGTCAGAGGAAGAAAATCTTGTTAAAAAAATATCCTCAGGTTTTGTAACTTTTAATTCCAAACGTTCTGCAAACTTAGATATGGCTTCCAAACTTGCTAATGAAATCTTTTTTAAAAACGATTTTAAATCTATTTCCGATAAAAGTGAAAAATGGAAATCAAAGGTAAAAATGTGTAAGACATTTATGTTTTATCAAACACTGAAAGCTTTTATATGGAGAAATACTTATGCAAATGTTAATTCTATGTTCGATGTTTCGGGAGAAAATCACGACTCAAACAACGCCTCCAACAAACAAAAAGCAATGCTTGTGGACATCTTTGAAAAAATGGGTTTCCAAAGAACCTGCGACAAGGTTATTGATTACGCTTTACTTTATGGTGAATTAATTTCTTTTACCGCCTGGAAAAAGAATTATGAAGAATATCGCCGACCTATAGACTTTTTTAAATCTATTTTTTCACAGGATTTTGTAAAACTGCCGAAAATTCTTGATGCGATTAAAAAAGGTAAAAATTATTGGGTTGATACAAGAAAAAAATATGATAATCCGTTTGTTTATGCGGTTAATCCGGCTGATATTGTTTTTGACCCTTCTCAGGCTGATAACTGGGATTCTTGTCCGAAGATCTATCGCTCATATAAAACTCCTTCCGATATTATAAATAATAAATATTATACAATTACGGAAGAACAGGCAAGAGAGATTAACGGAATGGTGAATTCCGCCTCTCATCCTAATTATAGGTCGGATTTTTCAAAAAATTATTCCGATGATGTGGTTAACGGTACTACACTTGAAGTTCTTGAACACTGGGGTGATTTAAAACTCTCTGACGGAACCCTGCTTAAAAACTGGCATGCAGTCGTGGTAGGAAGAAAGTATCTTGTTGCTTTCGGTAAGAATGAAAGAATAATTAACCCGTTTTCATACGGGGCTTTTGTGCTTGATCCGGAAACCAAAAGAGGGATAAGCCCTTTGTATTCAGTTCTTTCACTTGCTCATTTTCAGGAAGATCTTATGAACCGAACCTGCAACTTACAAGCGCTTAACGAAAATCCGCCTCTTCTTGCTCCGGAAGGCTTCTTTGACGAGGATGAGATTAAGCTTTATCCGGGTAAAATTATTGAATACGGGGATAATATTTCTCCAAATGCCGCTTTCCAACAGCTTACATTTAATTCAAATGTTTATCTTCAGGATATTTCCTTCCTTAACGATCTGATGGCGGAAGTCTCCGGAATTTTTCCTAATATGGTCGGAGCGGTAGAACCTACTTCCACGAAAACCGCTACTGAAATTAACACAAAAACACAAGGTCAGATGACAAGACTTTCTATGCTTGTGGATACAATTAATCAGGATTATATTATTTCCGTTGTGGAAAAAGTTGCAAAACTTTGTGCTGATTTTAAATCCGGTGTTGAGAGAGTTTTTGTTAATAAAGAAAACCAGCAGGAAATGATTGAAATTGATGATGCGGTAAGACAAGCCGATTATAAATATACTTATGCTGATTCTTCAATGGCTACGCTTAAATCTGAACAGGCTGATATGCTTGTGCAATCCGTAGAAAAATTTGCTCAGCATATTCAACTGAATTTGGAAGAAATCTTTATCTGGTATTTTGAACAAAAAGG
>CALVCR010000012.1 GCA_944326125.1 Candidatus Gastranaerophilales bacterium
CAATTCCTTTTCCTTTTTCGTTATAATCATGAATCGGAGGTGTTACTGTATGAAAAAAGTTTTATCAATACTTGCGATAATAACCGTTATTACATCGCTTCCGGTATATTCCGAATCAAAAATCGAGAGCGTTAAAACAGATACAACATCTACTATAGAAAAAGAGGTTGTATCCAATGGCGAAATAAAAACCAATATAAAAAGAGTTCATCACCGGCCGAGAACAGTCATATTTTACGGTTCTCCGCCCCCTCCATATATGCACAGAAGATTCCCCTACCATGACTACAGGCTGAATTGGATAGACTGTATGTATTATCCTGATTACAGCTGCTATGGCGCAAGATTCAACAGAGGAATCTTTATCAGATTTTAACCTTTCTTCACTTTTCCACTAACACTATAACATCCGGCCTTCGAGAGTTCGAGGGCTTTTTATTGGAAATTTCCGGCAAGAAATACGATTATGTTGGCGGAGAAACTATGCATAATCAATATTTATTCAGAATATCTTGCTTACATGGAAAAGAAAGAAAAGTTAAATTTCGGACTACAGACATAAAATCAGCCTTGAGGTTTTTAAAATGGTATGCTAAAAAATATAGAGAAGGTCTTCTTTTAGAAATTCTTCCAATCAAAAAAGTATATCATCCAAAAACCGGGACAATAAGTTATATCTACGAATAGAGTATGCAAGAACAAAAATACATAGCATTAATAGATTGTGACAGCTTTTTTGTATCATGCGAAAGGCGGATGAATCCTGACTTAAACGGGCTTCCGGTTTGTGTCGTATCCGGAGAAAGAGGCTGCGTTATTGCGCGCTCAAGAGAAGCAAAAGAAATGGGAATCCCGATGGGGCAGCCGCTTTTTATGGCAGCAGAACAGTTTCCGGACTGTATTTATATTAATGTTCATCATTATGATTATTCCTCTATCTCGCAGGAGGTTATGAGTATATTAAAAGATTTCAGTCCCTGCGTTGAAGTCTACTCAATAGATGAAGCATTTGTGGATTTTACCGGACTATCTAAACTTTATAAAATGAACTATTACAACCTTGCAAAGCATATACGGGAAGTTATCCTGAAAGAGACCCAAATCCCGGTATCAATAGGAGTAAGCCGGACAAAATCTTTAGCTAAACTGGCTTCCGACAAAGCAAAAAACATGCCGGATCATATTTGTGTTACAGGAAGATGCGGAATTCCAAAACTTTTAAAACATACAGGGATTGAAGAGGTCTGGGGCATCGGAAGAAAACTTGCCCCAAAACTTAAAGGGCATGGAATAAGAACCGCCTATGATTATGTTCAAAAAAATGACGTCTGGCTAAAGAGCAGATTCGGCAAAAACGGACTTGAAGTTAAATATGAACTGCTCGGGAATATGATTAATAAAGTCTCAACAGAAGCTGCTGCACCAAAATCCATAAGCGACACAAAATCTTTTCCGGAATTCACTTCTGATCTGGTTTATTTAAAAAACGAACTGATGGTTCATATTCATTCCGCCTGCAGAAAACTAAGAAAAGCCGGCTGTAAATGTTCAACAGTCGGAGTAATATTAAAAACCAAAGATTTTCGAGTCTTTTATCAAAAAGTTAACCTTGAACACCCGACGGATTTTGAATTTGAAATCTCAAGTGCTGCCATTCCGGAGCTTGAAAAAATGTTTGACAAAAAAATTCTCTACAGAAGCGTAGGAATTGTTCTGGAAAATTTCAATTCCAACACAACAGAACAGTTAATTCTTTTTGAAGACAACAAAAAACGTGAAAAAAATGAAAACCTGGGTAAAAGTATAGATAAACTGGAAGCAAAATTCGGCAGAAACATTGTGAGGACAGGTTTTACCAATAAAGATGTTCCGTTTAAGCAAGATTTTCTAATCAAAAACAAATACTAAGAAAATACATCATTTGGTCGTTATTGTCATGCTCCTGATTTTATAGAATAGAATCGGGAGAGGTTTATGCAAATAGATTCCAATACAGAAAAAAATCTTGCGAAAGCTGTGACAACAGTTTCAGTACCAAAAAGATCACGCTCGTATGAACTCTGCATAAAAGCGGATGCTTTAAGGTTTGCAAAATCTTATCAGGAATCCGTAAAAGCATACCTTGAATCAATTATGATGGATAGAGATCATAAAGAAGCTTACTGGGGTTTGGCTCTTTCTTATAAATATTTGAGAGAGTACAAAAAAGCAATTAATATTCTATCCAAACTCATTAAATTGGATGACAAGAATGATGATTATTTCTTTGAACTCGGTGTATGCTACCTGTCTGACGGGAAGCCAGAATGTGCCATTCCGCAGCTTGTAAAAGCTATTGTTATCAACCGTGAAAATCTTGAAGCACAAATCCAGCTTGCCATAGCTCATGAACTTGTGGATGAAGCGGATTTATCTTTAATGATTTATAACAAGCTGATTGAAACAAATCCTGAGTTCTTAAAAGCATACTATAATAAAGGCGCAATGCTTATGGGCATGGGTGATTTTGAAGAAGCATCAAAAACATTCTTCCAGATTACCAAACGAAACCCTGATTATTATAAAGCATACCTCGGTATTGCTATGAGTTTTGATAAACTCGGAAAATATTCGGATGCTATCAGATATTATAAAAAGTTTCTGGAGCTTAAACAGTTCTCGGAAGATGCCGTATTTGCACGCAAAAGAGTGGACGAACTTAAAAATATGCGCACAGAAAAGAACAACCATTTAAGGCTTATTTAGGATTATTTATTTTCTAATTCCCCGATTCTTGCAATAAGTTTATTATAATTATCCAAATATGTCTGGGCTACTTTTGGTTTATTCAAGCTATTATACACATAAGCCAAATTATACTGAAACTCAGGAACATCCGGCTTAAGAGTAATTGCTTGCAAAAGGCTGGATTTAGCTTTCTTAATTTTACCCAATTTCATATACGCACAGGCTAAATTATAATGCAAATAAGGATTTTCCCTGTCTGCAGAAATTGCTTTTTTATAATTATCAACAGCCATATTGTATCTGTTATCCTCAAGATAAATATTGGCAAGATTATAATAAGCTTTATAGAATTTTTTATCTGTATTTATGGCTTTTTGATACATAAAAATTGCATTTTGACGTTCTCCCTTTTCTTCCATCAAATTGCCTAACAAAAGCCAATCCTGCGCGGTTCGTTCTTTTTCATCTATCTGAAGAATTAAATCCATTGTCCTGTTGTAATTATTATCAATATAAAATGCTGTTGCCTGTTTTGATAAATCCGCAGCTGACGCAGCAAAACAAGGAACTGATAATAAAAGTAAAAACGACAATAAAATAACTCTTCTCATATTTTAATTATATTCAAAAAAAGCGTACTTTTCAAATCCGAGATTGAATCGGTTAATAGTTCATGATACACTTTTTATGGTAAATAAGAAGGGTTAAATAAGAAGGAGTAAACCATGATTTCGTTATTAAAAAAAGACGATACAAAAGTAGCCTCAGAAGCACTTAAAGCTTTAGGCAAAGAAAATTTTGCACTCATTATACACGGAAGCAGCTTTCCATCTAAAGAAGGTGAAGACACCGGATTTGGAACTTTCAATTCTGCTGCGGGGCATGATTTAATTGATTATGCTTCACAATACTTTAACGCAATCCAGCTTGGACCTGCAGGCAAAACAAAATCTTCTGATCCGTCACCATACTGCGGGACTATTTTTTCCGGAAACCCATTGTTTATTGATTTAAAACAACTTACCACAAAAGAATGGGGAAATATTTTATCAGAAGAAACTTTCAAAAATATAGTTGCCCAAAATCCTAACAGAGATAAAGGCAAAACAGCTTATTCATATATTTCATCCGCTCAAATTGAAGCATTGAAAGAAGCTTGGAATAATTTTAAAAACAGTAAACTTCTAAAAAAAGAGTTTGAAAAATTCAAAAAAGAAAATGATTTCTGGCTTTCAAATGACTCTCTATATGAAGCTCTTTCTATAGAAAATAACGGAGATTACTGGTATATCTGGGAAAACGAAACAGACAAAAACCTTCTTAATCCTAAAAACGACGAAGAAAAGAAAATCTATAAAGCACGTATAGAAGAAATTAAAACAAAATACGCTGATGAAATAGATTTCTATAAATTCTGCCAATTTGTACTTGAACAGCAGAACGAAGAAACTAAAAAGTTTGCACTCAAAAAAGGTATCAAAATGATTGCCGACAGACAAGTTGCATTCTCTGACAGAGATGCCTGGGCATATCAATCCTTATTCCTTGAAGGATGGTATCTCGGATGCCCGCCTGATTATTTCTCAAAAGACGGGCAAGCATGGGGATTTCCTGTAATGGATCCGGATAAAATGTTTAATAAAGACGGATCTTTAGGTGAAGGCGGAATCTTAATGAAAAACCTTTACAAAAAAATGTTTAAAGAAAACCCGGGCGGTGTCAGAATTGACCACATAGTAGGTCTTATTGACCCTTGGGTATACAAAGTAGGCAAAAAACCAATGTGTGAAGAAGGTGCAGGAAGATTGTATTCATCTCCTGAACACCCTGAACTTGCAAGATACGCAATCGCAAGGATTGAAGACCTTGATCCTACTTTAGAAGCCGATAAAGAAAAAAGAGTTAAAACTCTCTCAGATGAACAGATTAAACTTTACGGAAGATTAATCGAAAAAATCGTTATTGGGGCAGCAAAAGAATGCGGACTTGATAAAAACGCTATTGTTTGTGAGGATCTTGGAACACTCACAAACCCTGTAGATGCTGTTATGAAAAAATACGAATTACAAGGTATGAGACTTACCCAGTTTGTAGTTCCGGAAAAACCTGAACATCCGTACAGATGTAAAAATATTACTGAAAATGTTTGGAACATGGTAGGAACTCACGATAACCTTCCGATTGAAATGTGGGCTGAGAGCATGATTAATACCCACGAAGGATATCTCCATGCCAAAAACCTTGTAGAAGATCTTTTTGCGGAAGCTGAAAATAAAGATGATATTATTGTAAGATTGACTCAGGATAAAGATTATTTGAAATTTGTTAAATTAACAGAAATTTTTGCATCCAAAGCAAAAAATGTTCAAATCTTCTTTACCGATTTCTTCCAGGTAAAAGATGTCTACAACAGACCTGGAACTTCAGGAGATCAAAACTGGTCACTTAGACTTCCAAATAACTTTAGAGAACTTACACCGATTGATTTAAACGCTTTGTTAAAAGCTGCAATTATTTCAAGAGGGAAAGAATTTGCAACAAAACACGCAATTTTAATTGAGAAGTTATCTTAGCTCTCGTAAATCAAGAGTTATTACATTAAAAAAGGCGGACGGTTTAAGATTTAAACCGTCCGCCCTGCTTATGTTGATTGATATTTAAGCCGCTTGCCAGATAACACTATGCATTCCTGCACCTTCTTTGATATTTTTCATCATAGTTTCATATACTGTCTTATTATCATATTTCCATGCCTGGAATACATCTGAATCCAGTTTGCAAAGTTTGTTATCTTTTCCGTACATTCCGACAAGTTCACCGTTTTCAATTTTGAATTTTTGTCCGCCGATTGTATATTGAGCTTGAACAGCTTTCATACCTTCCGGGTTTTTACCTTCTGCAATTGCCTTAAGAGCTTTATCGATTGCGGCATCTTTCCCACGAGCTGCAGTGACTTCTGTTGCGCCTAAACCAAATCTGTTTGTAGTTACACTATCAAGAGTTGTACCACTAGCGTCTTTTGTAAAATGTCTGATTACACCATCTTTACACTGTACGTATTTTGCATTAGTTAATAAATCAACCGCATCTTTATCACCTTTATTTATTTTGTTAATTATTTCCATAACTTCTTTTTTGAATTTAATATCATTCTCTTTAGTAGGGTTATTCCATTTACCAATCAAGTCTTTGCCTGCTGAGTTTTTGTATTCGACAACCTTACCTCTTCTGATTGTAAAGGTGTTACCCTTATACTGCAAAGTAGCTTCTCTGAGTCTGACACCTTCATCGCCGAGTTGAGCAATTTGACTTGAAATACCAAGTTGTTTCAATACTTTTGATTTATGTAATGATCCTCCATCTTTAGCAACTATTGTTTGACTTCTGTGAGGAACCTGAGCAACCCAATCACCTGATGCACTTTTGTGTACAGTAAATTTATTTACTCTGCATTCTTTCAATATTTTCGCTACTTTTGAATCGGACGGTGTTGCTTGTGGAGCAGTTTCTGATGCGGTACCTTTAACGCCTTGCCACATTTGCCTAAAGCCTTCTTTAATACCTTTCTCACCGCCTTTTTTATGAGCTTTGTAAAGAAGTGCAGCTGCACCGACTGTTGCAAGACCGCCAATAATCAGACCTGCATTTGATTTTTTCTTCTCTTCCGGCTGCTGTGTAGTCATTGGAACAGTAGTCGTTTGAGTTGCAGCCTGAGTTTGAACAGCTGCTTTTTGAGCTTCTGCAGCCTGTAAGGCTTGTGCCTGATTGAGGTTGTATGCTTGATATGCCTGCATAAAATACGGGTCATAATAACCATAGCCGCCCATACCATTTAATGCTAATGAATCTGTCATTGAAGTGCCTGCCTTTCTAAAAACCTAATTAAAATTACCCTTACTCATGTAAAGTTTTTCAAGATTCAGAAATTGACATGTTTTCAGACCTTTTGTAACATTTCTTTACATTTCTGTTTTCGATTCACGACTCATGGCTCACGATTCACGAGCTATCACCTCACCCCGCCCCTCTCCTCTTAGGAGAGGGAGTTCACTTAGGCACTCACCGGTAAGATCCTGAATCAAGTTCAGGATGACAAAGGCGGGGATTCAGGATAACAGGATACTTTTCGATTCACAACTCACGGCTCACAATTCACAAGCTGTTGCCACCTCACCCTACCCCTCTCCTCTTAGGAGAGGGAGTTCACTTAGGCACTCACCGGTAAGATCCTGAATCAAGTTCAGGATGACAAAAGCGGGTGTTCGGGATGACAGGATATTTTTCGATTCACGACTCACGGCTCACGATTCACGAGCTATCACCTCACCCCACCCCTCTCCTCTTAGGAGAGGGGGTTCACTTAGTCACTCAGTCACTTAATCACCCCTATTTACCCCCTATTCCCCCCCCCACTATTTACCCCCGCAGGCAGGATCTTCCATGTCAGTCAGGCCGTCATAATTATTATCAATACCGTCAAAACAGGAACCTATTGAGTCGAGTCCTTCGGCACGAACGTTATATTTCAGCCATTTGTTATCAATTTTATTCCATTGGTAGAGGAAAAATTCTCTATAAAATTTTGTAATTTCCGGGTTTTCTATAACCATAAGATTTTCATCGTTTTTGTTTTCACCGCTGTAAGAGAAATTCATTGAACCGATAATTGTGTACTTATCATCAACTATCATAGATTTGGAATGCATTTTGCCGGCATAGTTTTCGGTTTTGACAAGAATACCGGCATCTCTGAGTATCTGGTGTTTTGAATATTTAGCAGAGGCATTTAGGGCATCTATTATTATCTTAATATCCACCCCGCGGGATTTAGCACGAATAAGAGCTTCGGTTGTTTTAGTATCCGTAATTAAAAATGTCGGAATATAAATATATTTTTGAGCTTTATTAATTAAAGGTATAACAGCGTTTTTAAGCGCCTTATCCTGCGGCGAAAAGTAAATTTTCAAATCTATGCCGGATAAATTAACACTGTTAGCGCCAACAGAAGTTTTCGCCGTATGAAATTTACCGCTGTACATTTGCTCAAATTCCTGTTTATAAATATGAGCAGCAGCCGGAGAGTTAATTACCACAATACTGTTTGTATTGAATCCGGACATATCTGTATGTGAAAGATTGGAAGAGCCCGTTATTAAAATTTTGTCATCAAAAATATAAAACTTGTTATGCATAATTGCATTAGGTTCCGGCGAAATTAAATCGTTTGAATTATTCGAAAGGAGCTTTGTCAGAACAAAAGTATTTTCATAAATATTTCCGCCTTTAGAGTCGGTATCATAAACAAGACGGATTTTTATCCCTCGTTTAAGTGCCGATTCAAGAGCTCTTTGAATTTCCGGCACTGTTGAATAGCCGTAAATTGCTATATCTATAGTCTTTTGAGCATTATTAATATTACTTAGAATCTCTTTACAAATATCGCTGCTGCAGTTCCTGTCGGGTTTAAGTTTCTTAGTCAGGTCAGAAAAATATATTTTAATATCACCTTCATCAAATTTTAATTTTGCTGAAGGAACATTTATCACCGGAATAATTTTTTTGTTTCTCAGAGTTTTCGGAATATGAGAACGTTTTAGTACAATATAATTCTTCAGTTCCCGCACTTTAGGATCAGCAGGCTTATAATAAGTATCCGTATTTAAGTCAAGAACCTGATAATTCCCTTTTCTTACACTATTCAATCTTTTTTCAAAAGCTTCTTGGTTATAAGGTTTGGAATTATATAAACAAAAACCTGAATAAAGGAACTTTGTCAGATAGCTGTATTTATAATATATTAAATCATTATTTTTTATTAAGACATTTCGTCCGTTCATAAGATTTTCAGCCCAGTATTTCCCAAGATTACCGAGAACAAAAGCTTCTTCTTCGGATATTGAAAGAGAGGATGCAATTTGACGGTTACGGGGAGTAAACTCCGGATCAAAGCTCGTGTAATCTTTATAACTAAATACATCTCCTGTGTTCAATACAAAACTATCCGGGGTGTTAACTTTAACAACTTTGTACTCTTTATCTTTTGGTACAAGAAAAATAACGGAAAAAATAAATAAAACAATTATAAAAGATATACTAAGAATCTTTTTCAACATAATTTGTTATCTCATATCCGAGTTGTTCAATTTTATCTTTTAATTTTTTGTTTTTCGTAATAAGAAACTCGGTAAAATGATTATCAATTGTACCGTCTTCGTACCGGCAAGGATGGATAAGCGCTTCTGCAACAACTTTATTATATTTAATAGCCATTAAACCATACGCAACAGATAGACTGTCCATCATAGATGTATACGTAACCCCGATTAGATAATCATTTGTATTTAACCCATACTTGTGAACCGTAGCTTCATTAAACACGGTAAAAAAGTTTAAAAGTGCAACTTTAATTAAATTGACAGGGTATTTTAAATTCAAATGTTTATGAATATCCGGTATAATATACGGCTTTTCAAACTGTGTTCTTACCTGTTTTATACCATATTCTTTAGCGAGTCTGCATACCAGATCAAAAATTTTCGGAATAGAATGCACATGGACATGAGAATCAATATGACTTACCGGAGTCTTTGACATAATTTTTTCTATCTGGAGTCTGAATTCTCTTTCCACCTGCTCCATAAAAGTATTATCTTTTTTATTCAAAGACTTTAAAAGCAGCTGACCATATGAATTACAAAAATTCCAATTGGAATCTACAAGAGATGAAACATCTTCACACAAGGATTGACCCTCAATAATATTAAGATGGATTCCAACTCCCAAATCAGGGCATTGGGGAATAATTGAATTTATCGCCTCGTCAAAAGCTTCTCCGTTAGCAACAAGGCTCGCACTTTTTAAAATACCTTCCTGATAACCTTCTAGAACTGCCCTGTTATAAGCTGCTGACATTCCAAAGTCGTCAGCATTTAAAATAAATTTTTTATCAGACAATTTAAACTCCCGTCTTGTATTTATAATAGTCATATTATATTATATGTATAAGAGGAATACAATGTTTAAAAAGAAAACGAAATTAGCTATAGTAATACCCTGCTATAATGAAGAGCTGGTAATAGAAACAACTGTTATAACATTACTCTCAGTTTTAGATGCTCTTATTAATAAAAACAAAATTTCATCAGACAGTTACATTTATCTGGTTGATGACGGCTCAAAAGACAGAACCTGGGAAATAATTGAAGAACTGCATTCAAAATACAAAATGGTAAAAGGCATGAAATTCGTCCGCAACTACGGAAACCAAAAAGCCTTAATTGCAGGGCTTCTCGGGGTTAAAGAATTTGGCTGCGATTGCGCAATTACCATTGATGCAGACTTACAACAAGATGAAAACTCTATAGAAAAGTTTATTGATGAATTCCATAACGGTGCAGAAATTGTATCCGGAATCAGAAACGACAGAAAAACAGATACAATTTTTAAGAAAACCACTGCCTTTTTATTTTACAAGTTAATGAATCTTATGGGAGTAAAGATTCCGCCGAACCATTCGGACTTTAGGCTTGTAAGTTCAAAGGCTCTTGATATACTTGAAAAATTTTCGGAAAGCGAACTATTTTTACGCGGATTTTTCCATGAAACAGGTCTGAAAACCGCTTATGTACACTTTGATGTTAAACCGCGTGCGGCAGGAAGTTCAAAATTTAATTTTGTATCACTCACAAGTCTTGCCCTTAACGGAATAACTTCCTACAGTATTGTACCGCTCAGACTTATTTCCGCAATAGGTTTGATAACAGTATTTATTATGGCCTGTATCGGCGTAGATGCTGTTTGTGATAAGCTTTTCAGACATGAAGCTCCGAGCGGATGGGCAACACTTGTAATGTTAATTATATTTCTCGGAGGTTTCCAAATCTTTTGTCTTGGTATTATCGGGGAGTATCTGGGACAAATATTCAGCGAAGTTAAAGCCCGTCCGAGATATATTACCGAGAAAGAAATCCTTTAAGTTTTGTTACAAATAGTCAATTATTCAACCCTAAATGTTTTTATTAATATATAGGGAAATTTGGAATTAGGAGTTTTAATTATGGCTATTGGAGCAAGAGATTACATCGACAAGCTTTTAGTAAAAAAATATGCGGATGAAAAAGTTGATAACCACGATTCACTGGAATCAATGGTAGATCCTAAAAAAATGCTTGAAGCGATGAACGATGTTGCAATGATTCAGAGAAATATGTTCGTTCTTTCTCAAAAGCTTTGCAGCACATGCTACGCTATTAACGCTAAAGCTGCCAGATATAAAAGAGGAATAAACAGCGATTAAATAGTTTTATCCACAACAACTTTGTAAAGACCTTTCGGATGATCCACGTTTCTTCTTAATTTGGTTGCGGTTTCGAGTGCAAGCAGCTGCAGAATAACTACGTTTGCAAACAACTGCTGAATTTCATTCTCGCATTCAACATTTATATTGTAATCAGGTTTTATTCTCTCATCGGAAGGACCTATTATTACAAGCATAGGGTGATAATCTTCCCTTATCTTATTAATATTGTTTACGGAGCGTTCAGAAATACTGTCTACCGCGATATAAATCATTGTTGATTTATTATTCAATACCGCAACATGTCCGTGCATAAACTCTCCGAGTATTGCAGCACTTATGTTTTTGTAGGAAGTTTCTTTTATCTTTAAAGCACCTTCTTTAGCAAGAGAATATGATATTCCGTCTGCGGTAAGAACAATAGTATTTTCTTTAGCGAGTTTGGCTGCAAATTTTTTAATAAGCTCTCTTTTGGCAATCGCTTTTTCCACAATCGCAGGAAGATGGAAAAGTGATTTTTTATACCGCTCTGTAACACTTGGCGGTTCTACGTTTTCTATAAGTTTTAAAGAAATAAGAATCAAACACAACATCTGGGAAGTAAAAGATTTTGTAGCAGCAATTCCCTGCTCAGTACCCGCAAAGCAAGCTGCATGATAATCACACATCTTCCAGATAGTAGAATCTTCTTTATTGGTAATACAAAGAGTCGGCAGATTAGTTTCTCTCTTAACTCTTTCCACTGATTTTAGCGTATCGCTTGTTTCTCCCGATTGGGTTATAAAAATATACAAAGTATTCTCGTCTGTCGGTATAAGGGTTTTTAAAAGAAATTCGCTTGAATAAATAGCTCTGGTTTCTATTTTGGATATTTTTTCGACTAAATCTACCGCGAATCTTGCACAATGATAGGAAGAGCCGCTTGCCACAAGAACAATCTTTCTTATATTTTGCGGAAGCTCAAGTTTAATCTCACCGGTAACAGGATCAATATACTTCATTAAAATATATGGAATAATTGCGGATTGTTCCACAATTTCCTGCTCCATCATAGTTTTTTTCTTTTTAAAAAACATTTTACCCTCTCTTTGCTTTAGCAGTGTAGAAAAACTGCTCCTATCTTTTTATATAATAACATATAACTCAAATATTACATCTTATTCATGTACATTAATAAACTCAGAGCTTTTTGCAACTCTCAGCATATCATCTTTATATTTTTCATACTGGGCTTTTGAACAGTCTATTCTGCCTGTAACCATTTTTAAATTAGGAGGAAATTGTGTGATTGTAGAGTCAAAAACATGATTTTTATTAGTAAGAATCAGATCACCATGAATAATTGCTACATCTTTTAACAAGCTGTCCTCATCTATACCCAGAAAAGAATATGGAACTGATATACCCGATTTCTTATTGAGAAGAAATTGCGGTTTGTATGTATCAATGGTCAGTTTACCATCCGAATCAGACATAATATCCTTACCCAGCATTCTAAATATAACTTCATTATCGTTATCTTTAACCGCTTTTTGGAAAGTTTTTCCGCTCATATTATCAACTTCAAGCAGCTTATCCGCAATCATAATCTGCTGAAGAGCCTTCGGACCTTCAGCTGTTAGTCCAGACTGACATTTTAACCTTTTATCTTTAATAAATTTTTTGATATTTTCAATTTCATTTGACGGGATAAAATTATTATTCTCCGTGCCTTGAATCTGATCTATTTTACCGGAAGCAGATGCCATCCCGATTAGAGGTTTCCATATTTCTTTATCCCTTTTTAAATAGACATAAAAATCTCCATCCTCAAGAGCTGCTTCCGCTTTATCCAAACTTGATCTTGTACACCAGTTTTTATAACTTAAAGTTTCCAGTGCTGCAATATTTTCAGCCTTGTGCTTTGGATCTTTTTTAATTGAAGGAATTTTGACCCAAATTTCTTCATTATCAGACAACCCCTTTTCCATAAGCAAGTTGTCTCTTAAGCGGTGAGTATACATTTCAATAAACTTAATGTGATCACAGGTTACTGCACGGCCCATTGGATCAATATTTTTAAAATATCTGACAGTTTCATCAAGAGCTTTTAAATCAAGAGGTGCCGGTATATGCCTGTTATTAGAGCGTAATTCACTATTAATAGTATTCCATATAACAAACTTTAATGACTCATCCGACTGAATCTCATCAACAAGGGTTTTATAGTATTGAGCGTTCTCCACCTTTGCAGGATTTTCCAGAAAGTTTTGCCATTCCCTTAACCTTGCTGCACGTGCCTCATTAACTTTATTAGTACAAAACTCTCTTACCTCTTGCGGAATATAATTTTTCCAACTGATTTTTGCAGGGTTAGATTCATTATAAGGCCCAAAAACTTTGTTTAACTTAAACAATTTTTCCATTGCTTTTGATATATTGGAAGCAGATAAAAGACTTCCGTCTATCTGCCATTTTTTATTATTATTTAACGTTTTAGCAGCTATAAAATCAAAAGAAGTCTTATATTGCGATGCGGGAGACATGCCGGCAAAGCTTACAGATTTTCCGTAAGCAGGGTAATTGCTATAAGTATTATTATAATATCCAAAACCGTTTAGTTTTTGAATCATAATAAGCCTTTCTTTCGATATCGGTCAGTTGATACTCAATTAAAACCCCTGAATATAAAATTTTGCATGCGTTTTTACAAAATTTAACAATACTAAAGCGGGGCGGACATTCTGCCCGCCCCGCTTTAGTAAAAATAACTTATTTTACCGCTTCATAACAATCCGAACAAATCGTTTCATATCCGGAATGTTCTCCGAGTTTACGGTACTTCCAGCAGCGTTCGCATTTTTCGCCTTCCGCTTTTGTTACCCAAACTGTAATTCCGTCTTCCGCGTATTCATTTAATACACCTTCCGGAGCTTTATCGGTTATATGAGCTTGAGAAGTGATAAAGATATCTGCTAAATCTTTTTCGTTTTGTTTTAAGATTTCAGAATCATCAGATTTAACAAAAACAGCAACCTCAAGAGAACTTCCGACTTTTTTATCAGCTCTTAAAGGTTCTATTGCTCTTGTTACAACTTCTCTTGTCTTGAGTATTTTTTCAAATTCTGATTCAAGCTGAGGATTGTTCCATTCTTCGTTTACTTTTGCCCAATCGGCAAGCAGAATACTTTCCAGTCCGCCTCTCTGGCATTCCGGAGTGTTCTGCCAGATGTCTTCAGCCTGATGCGGCATTACAGGGGTCAAAACTCTTACTAATGCTTGAAGGGTTTCATATAGAACCGTCTGGCAGGCTCTTCTTGAAAGTGATTTTTTGCCGGCAGTATACAATCTGTCTTTAACAATATCAAGATAGAACGAGCTTAAATCAACAGCTGCAAAGTTTTGCAAACACTGGAAGTATTTGTAAAACTCATAGTTTTCAAATGCAACGGTTACTTCTTCAATAAGCTTATTTAACTTATGAAGTGCAAATTTATCTATAGGTTTTAGCTCTTCATATTTAACATAATCTGCTGCAGGATCAAAATCGTAAATATTACCGAGCAGGAATCTTGCAGTATTTCTGGTTTTTTTGAAGATTTCCGCAAGCTGTTTAATAATATTATCGCCGATTTTGGTATCGTTTCTGTAATCAACAGATGCTGCACAGAGTCTTAAAATATCTGCGCCGTAGTTTTTAATAATATCATCCGGTCTTATGTAATTACCCAGAGACTTAGACATTTTTCTTCCGTCTTCTCCGAATACAAATCCATGAGTTAAAACAGATTTGTATGGCGCCTTGCCTTGCGTAGCAACAGATGTTAGAAGTGAAGACTGGAACCAGCCTCTGTGCTGGTCAGAACCTTCAAGATACATATCAACAGGAGTATGACCAAGTTCATCAGAACGTTTTTCAACAACGGCTCTCCATGTTATACCGGAATCAAACCAGACATCCATGATGTCCTGTTCTTTTCTAATATGTTTACCGCCGCACTTAGGGCATACAAAACCGGAAGGAAGAAGTTCTTCTGCTGTGTGTTTAACCCAGGCATCCGAGCTTTCTTTTTCAAAGATTTTTGCAACATTTTCTATTGTCTCATCAGTTACAATAGTTTCTCCGCAATCTTCGCAATAGAATACCGGAATCGGAACACCCCAGGCTCTCTGACGTGAAATACACCAGTCGGAACGTCCTTCAACCATGTTGGAAATTCTTGCTTCGCCGCTTGCAGGAATCCATTTTACTCCTTTGATAGCTGCAAGAGTCTGTGCACGGAATTTATCTACCTTAACAAACCATTGCGGAGTTGCTCTGTATATTACAGGATTTTTGCATCTCCAGCAGTGCGGATAGCTGTGCTGAATATCTTCCTGCGCTAATAACGCGCCGCAAGCTTCCAATTTATCTATAACAATTTTATTTCCTTTGTAATAAGGAATTCCTTCTAAGTCTTTATCACCGACAATTTCTGTCCAGATACCTTTGCTATCCAGAGGTGAGAATACTTCGATATTATATTTACACCCGACTTCATAGTCTTCAAGACCGTGTCCCGGAGCAGTGTGAACGGAACCTGTACCGGCATCGAGAGTAACGTGTTCGCCGAGAATTATCGGAGATTTTCTGTCATACAAAGGATGCTTTGTTTCTAAAAGTTCTAAGTCCGCACCTGCGCAAGAACCTATTACATTAATATCTTTTTCTTCCCAGTGAACACCTTCAAGGAAGTTTGCTAAAAGACCTTGAGCAACTACGTAAATATCTCCTTTTGCTTCAAACCAGGTATATTCAAATCTAGGGTGCATACTGATTGCCATGTTTGAAGGAATTGTCCAAGGAGTAGTTGTCCAAATTACTGCATAAACATCTTTTCCTTTGGTATCAACGATTTTATTAATCTTTTCAACAGATTCAGGCGTGAATTTGAATCTGACATAAATTGAAGTTGAAGTATGGTCAGCATATTCAACCTCTGCTTCGGCAAGAGCTGTTTCACAGGAAGCGCACCAGTAAACAGGTTTTAAGCCTTTTTCTATGTAACCTTTTTTATACATTTCGCCGAACACTCTAACCTGCTCTGCTTCAAATTCAGGATTAATCGTTAAATAAGGATGTTCCCAATCGCCCCATACTCCGAGACGCTTAAATTCAGCTTCCTGACCTTTAAGATTTTTATGAGCAAATTCTCTGCATTTTGCTCTAAGCTCAGCAGGTGTAAGAGCTTCTCTTCCGCCTTTAATATTCTTTACTACAGCATTTTCAATAGGAAGACCGTGTCCGTCATAACCCGGAACATAAGGAGCATAGAAACCTTTCATTGATTTATATCTGATTAAAATATCTTTAAGAATTTTATTGAGCGCGGTTCCAACGTGAATCTTTTCTGAACTCAAATATGGAGGACCGTCGTGAAGTACAAAAGAATTTGTTTTATCACGCTGATCTAAATTCTTCTGATATACATTTACCCCCTCCCAGAACTTTTGGGTTTCAGGCTCTTTTTTGGTCGCATTTGCTCTCATTTCAAGAGTCGTTTGAGGAAGATTCAAGGTTTCTTTATATTCCATATCTTTTTCACCCTTTCCTTATGCTGTAAAATCTTTTTGGAAACTTACATTGCTTTCGGTTTTGCCGAAAGTATTTGTTTTTATATTTTTCATTTTAATAAATTCGTGCATTTTATTGTAATCAAAAACATTTTCCCATCTTGCAATAACAACGGTTGCAACACAGTTCCCTATTAAATTAACTGTTGTTCTGCCCATATCAAGTATCTGGTCAACACCCAGAAGTATTGCCACACCGAGAATCGGAATATTAAAGCTTGTCAGAGTTCCGGCAAGAACAATTAATGAAGCTCTAGGAACACCGGCAACCCCCTTACTTGTGAGCATTAAAGCAAACATAATTACAAGCTGCTGTTCCAAAGATAAATGAATTCCCACAAGCTGGGTTGAGAAAAGTACCGCCATAGCAAGATACAAAGTTGAACCGTCAAGGTTAAATGTATAGCCCGTAGGCATAACAAAGCTTACAATAGACTTTGGCACCCCGAATTTTTCCATTATAGACATCGCCTTAGGCAGCGCAGCCTCTGAGCTTGCCGTTGTAAAAGTCAAAAGCGCAGGTTCTTGAATTGCCTTAATTAAACTTCTGAAAGATATATGAACAATTCTGCAAACTATAAACAGGACAAGAAGCACAAATACTGCCAGTGCAACATATAATGATACAATTATTTTTCCGTAATTAAATAAAATCTCAATACCGTTTGATCCGACCGTATAAGCAATCGCTCCAAAGATACCTACGGGAGCAAATATCATAACGTATTCAGTAAATTTAAACATAATTGTGGAAACAGAATTTAAAATATCCACAACCGGCTGAGCTTTTTTACCTGCAGCACAAATAGCCAACGCAAAAAATATACAGAACACAACTATTTGTAATAAGTTCCCGTCAGACATTGACTGGAAAATACTTGTCGGGAAAAGGCCCAAAAACATTTCACCAAAAGAATTATGATGGGTTGAAGATGCCATTCTGGCAATCTCACCCAGGCCGATATGTTGAGAAGCAACGCTTACCATACCTTCACCGGGTTTAAATAAATTGGCAAAACCTAACCCGATAAATAAAGCAAAGGTTGTGACAACTTCAAAATATGCAACGGTTTTAATACCTAATCTTCCGAGACTCTTAACATCACCGTGTCCTGCAATTCCCACAACAAGAGTTGCAAAAAGGAGAGGTGCAATAATCATCTTAACCATTCTCAAGAAAACTTCTGCCAGAACGTGCGTCCTAACGGCAAAAGACGGGAAAGCCCATCCGACAATTATCCCGAGAGCCAGTGAAATAAATATTGCTATTGTCAATTTCGATTGCTTCAAATAATCTTTTCCTTTTTGTACAAAACGGAACAATCAGCCCCTTACAAGAGTCAATTATACACTAAAAAAACTTAAAACAATACATGGGGAAAAACTCGTGAGCCGTGAATCGTGAATCGTGAGTCGTGAGTCGTGAATCGATGATAAAATCACTGCTCACGATTTACCGTTCACGAAAGTTAATAAAAACACTTATTTTTATTGACACAAAACCATGTTCATTCTAGGATTAAGGTACTCTAGTCGAAATTTTCTTGCCGGATTTGACGGCTAGGGGGATGACGTACCCTCTTAATACAGAGGTTAGTCAAAAAGGTAAAACTGCTGACATTCAGTTTTGCTTTAGGTGAAAGTAAAATAGGTAAAAGGAGAAAAAGTTATGCCTACAATTAACCAGCTTGTACGTTCAGAACGTAAAAAGCTCACAGACAAAACCAAATCGCCGGCTCTTATGGAATGTCCACAAAGACGAGGCGTTTGTACAAGGGTTTACACTACAACCCCTAAAAAACCGAACTCAGCTTTGAGAAAGGTTGCCAGAGTCAGACTTACTAACGGATTTGAAGTTACTTCTTATATCCCTGGTATCGGTCACAACCTCCAAGAACACAGTGTTGTTCTTATTAGAGGCGGAAGGGTTAAAGACCTTCCTGGTGTAAGATATCACATCGTTCGCGGTACTTTAGATACAGCAGGTGTTGCAAACAGAGAACAAAGCCGTTCTAAATATGGTGCTAAGAAAGCTAAAGGAGGTAAGAAATAATGTCTAGAAGATCTAAACCTGAAAGAAGAGTTCCTTCAGCTGACCCTATTTATAACAGCGTAGATGTTTCTAAATTTATTAACAGAATTATGAGACGCGG
>CALVCR010000013.1 GCA_944326125.1 Candidatus Gastranaerophilales bacterium
GCAATAGGCGCGGCATTGCTAGCTATGGAAAACCACCAATATACAGAAGTTCCGACTAAGTTTAAGGGTTGGGAAGTTGGTAATATGAATTTCCAATCCGTAACTTGCCAATGCACAGGGTGTTCTAATAACTGCGAAGTTATCACTATTTTAGAAGGTGCAGAACCTGTCGGACACGTAGAAAAAATTGGTGATATTAAAGGAAACATTATTGCTCGCTGGGGCGGAACCTGTGGAAGATGGGATATTGCTTAAGGGGGTAAATAATAGGAGTTATTATGACGATCAAATTAAGAGATTTTGAAATAGGCGGAGACAAGCTGACAATTCTTGCCGGACCTTGTGCTGTAGAAAGTCTTGATGTTATGCGCCAAACAGCAGAAGGATTAAAAAAGGTTTGTGAAAAACTCGGAATTAATTATGTCTTTAAATGCTCATACGATAAAGCAAACCGCTCATCTATTAACTCTTACAGAGGTTTGGGAATGGAAAAAGGGCTTGAATATTTAGCTCAAATCAAAAAAGAATTTGACCTTCCTATCGTTACTGATATTCATCTTCCTGAACAAGCTGAGATAGCGGCGGAAGTCGCTGATATTCTTCAAATTCCTGCTTTTCTTTGCCGTCAGACAGATTTGCTCGTTGCTGCAGCTAAAACAGGTAAAATTGTAAATATTAAAAAAGGCCAGTTTTTAGCTCCTCAACAGATGAAATCCCTTGTAAAAAAAGTAGAAGACAGCGGGAATAACAAAATAATGCTTACTGATAGAGGCGTTACTTTTGGTTATAATAACCTTGTATCTGATTTTAGAGCTATTCCTATAATGAAGGAATTTGGTTATCCTGTGGTTTTTGATGCTACGCATAGTGTGCAAATGCCGGGTTCAAACGGCGATTCTACAGGCGGAGACAGAAGGTTTGTGCCGGTACTCGCTAAAGCTGCAATGGCAGCAGGTGCGGATTGTCTATTCTTTGAAATCCATCCTAATCCTGATTGTGCGCTTTGTGACGGCCCTAATATGCTTTTCTTAAAAGATGCTCAAAAGGTGTTCACTACTTGCAAGGCTATCTTTGAAATTATTAAATCTGAGGACTAGTAATGGGAATAAAAAAAGTTTCAAAGACTTTGAAGCCTTTAAAAGGCTCTGTCGTCATACCTCCGGATAAGTCAATTTCGCATCGCGCAGTTATGCTGGCATCTTTGGCAAAAGGGGAAAGTGTTATAAAAAACTTTTCATCCGGAGCGGATTGCAAGTCTACCATAGAGGTATTTAAAATGCTTGGGACAAACATAAAGTTCCACAGCGCAAATACTCTTGAAATTAACGGAGGGAAATTAACCCCTTCATTTACCCCATATTCCTGCGGGAATTCCGGCACAACGATGAGACTTGTTTCCGGTATTCTGGCAGGACAAAATTTCGATTCGGTTTTAACCGGAGATGAGAGTCTGTCCAGACGTCCGATGGAAAGAATTATACAGCCGCTTACTCTTATGGGAGCTTTGATAGATTCTGTGGATGGTCATGCGCCTTTAACTATAAGAGGGAAAAAACTCGCAGGAATTGATTATATTTCACCTCTTTCAAGCGCGCAGGTCAAATCTTGTGTGCTTCTTGCGGGACTTAATGCCTCAGGTGTTACAACAGTTGAAGAGCCGTCTCTTTCAAGAGATCATACAGAAAGAATGCTTAAATACTTAGGTGCAAATATTGAAACCGAAGGAAAACGGGTTACGGTAAGAGCTTCCGAACTTGAGGCTAAGGATATAGAAATTGTCGGAGATATTTCATCGGCTGCATTTTTTATAACAGCCGGACTAATAGTAAAAGGTTCAGATTTTGTTATTAAAGATGTGGGGATAAATCCTACAAGAACAGGGATTCTTGATATAGTAAAAAGAATGGGCGGAAACCTTGAGGTCTTCAATCGTAGGGTTGTATCCGGAGAAGATTGCGCAGATATCCGCGTAAGATATACGGAGAATTTACAAGGCTGTTCGATTGGCGGTGAGGATATTCCGAGACTGATCGATGAACTTCCTGTTATAGCGGTTTTGGCTTCGCAAGCAGAGGGGGAAACGATTGTTTCGAATGCTGCGGATTTGAGAAATAAAGAATCCGACAGAATCTCATCGCTTGTTAAAGAATTAAAAAAGATAGGAGTTGATATAGATGAAACTCCTGACGGATTTATTGTTCGAGGGAAAACTCTTTTATCAGGCGGTGCAGAGCTTGAAACTTACCATGACCACAGGTTAGCTATGAGTTTTTATATTGCGGCTCTTGTTTGCTCAAATGAGGTTTTGATTAACGGATTTGAATGGACAAATATATCTTTTCCTGAGTTTGAAAGATTATTTGCGGAACTTTCTTTGTAAGAGGGCAAGTATAAAAATTACCACAAAAAGAATATACGCAAGCGCACAGGATTTCCCTATATCAAAGTATTCAAATGCGTATTTGTAAATTGAGTACACAATAACATCCGTAGCCCCTTTTGGCCCGCCGGATGTCATAACATATATTAAATCAAATATCTGGAAAGAAGATATTGCAGTTACCAGCGTTACAAAGTATATAGTAGGTTTTAAAAGCGGCAGGGTAATATTTTTAAATACGTTTATTCCGCTTGCGCCGTCAATTTTTGCTGCTTCGTAAATATTTGAATTGATTGTTGAAAATCCTGTTAAAAATAAAACTACATTGTATCCGATAAGTTTCCAGACAGAAACGAATATAAGCACCGGCATGGCAAGATGTGTATCAAAAAGCCAGGTATAATGTGTTTTAAATAACATATTTACTGCCCCGATATTTGGATCAAAAATCCAGCTCCAAACGATTGCTATAACAACAGCAGGAGT
>CALVCR010000014.1 GCA_944326125.1 Candidatus Gastranaerophilales bacterium
AGATTGATGAGACAGGCAATCAGAACTTCTGAAGCTTACTTCAATTCAGACAGAATGGTTATAGAATACTATAACAGATTGTATGCTCCAATTGCTCATGATGATGTTTCAGCAGGCGAAAAGAGAAAAGAGATGAATATCACTGAAGCTCCTACTTTCGATGCTTGGACATACTCTAATATCAAATAACACTTAAAGTGAAATAACGGGGTAAAACAAAACGACGGGCGAATGCATTGCATTCGCCCGTCGTTTTAAAAAAACTTATCTGACTTTATTTTCCGTGCCGCTCATAAGACGTTTAATATTTTCTCGGTGGAGATAAATAATATAAATTGCTCCGAGCAGACAGTATCCCGTGTAAGCTATTGGTGTATTGCAGAAAAACATTATTATCGGTGATAAAACAAGTGCTGTAATAGAACCTGCAGAAACGTATTTTGTAAAATAAGTAACTACACCCCACACAGCAGCGATTACAAGACCTGCAGTAAAATTAAGTGCAAGAATAGTTCCGACGCCGGAGGCGACTGATTTCCCGCCCTTAAATTGCAGAAAACAAGGTTTGCTGTGTCCGATGATAACAGCTATTGCGGCTGCAACAGGAGCTATGCCTAAAGAGGTTCCGGCATTTACAAAGAATTTTGCTAAAATTACAGGTATTGCTCCTTTGAGGGCATCCAGAAGCATGACAGTAAAAAACCATTTTTTACCCAGAACTCGTTTTACATTTGTAGCGCCGGTAGATCCGGAACCTATTGTTCTTATGTCCTGTCCTGTTTTTGCTTTTACAATTAAATATCCTGTCGGGATTGAGCCTATAATATAGGCTATTACAACAGTTAATAATAAATCAAATATTGCACTTATCATACTTCCTCCTTTTTAGTAATTATTATACCAAATATTTGCAAAAAGAATTAATATCATTTAAAATCGTTGTATGGATTATGAATTTTTAAACAGCTCAATTGACAGAGAGAAGATAATTTTACCTGATTCTGATAAAATTAATCCTTTTTTATTAAAGAATAATTACGCAGAGATTATTAAAGCTGTTGACTTTTTGGCTTCGGAAGAAAAATTTTTATATGTACACGGTTTTTTAGGAACCGGAAAAAGGCAGTTTATAAATTATGTAACCGAATTTTTGGCGAATGATGTAATAAAGCTGGAGTATTATTGCAAAGAAGCAACAGTATGTGATGATATATTACTTTCATTTATTGATATCATTGATAATCTTGCAATTTCAAAAGCGGTTAGTTTAAATGCAAAGATTACAACTCTCGGGGTAAAATTTCATCAGCATATTTCTTCTATAAAAAAACCGTTTATAATTATCCTTCATTCTTTAGATGATGTAAGTGAAGAAAATATGCCGCTTATTGCGGATATGCTTTCGCAGGTTATTAAAGAACCGAATGTTCGACTGATTGTTTCAACAAGAGCAATGAAGCAAAATCTGCTTGGAGATATTCAAGAGGATAGAAAGCTTTTTCTTAAAGCTTTTACAAAAGAAATTTTTAAAGAATTTTTAACTTCTAATCTTATACAGGCAACAGATACAACTATTGAAGATTTTTATAAATATACCAGAGGCTATTATTATTATACGGCTTTGTCTGTAAAAATTATTCAGGCTATGAAGACAACTTTGAATGATTTTTTACAGCATTTTGTGATGTCCGGAATGTCTTTTGATTCTTATCTCGGGGTTACATATATTAATCTTATTCCTACCGCAATAAGGAATTTTTTCTGGTTTTTACGTACAATAAGGCATGGTATTACTCTTAATGCTCTTGCAATTTTTGATCTTTATGACGAGTTTTCTATTGAGTATTTAAAGTCCAATTTAATGATATTCCAATCAGGTGAGACTATTTATGTACAGGATTATTTCCTGCAAAAGATAGACATTTCTATTCCGGATAAAACAGAGGTAAAACTTCATAAATACATTATCGGTATTTACGAAAGCCAATTAAAACAGCCTCTAAAGCAGCGGGCAATGTTAATTTCCAGACAGGCTCTAAGGGCGGAAATGGAATATCATAATAAATGTATTTTTGAGATTGAAAACGGTTTAAGGGAAGATACAGTTGCAGAACTTCCTCAAGAGCCCTTGAAGCCGGCAGAGGAACAAAAACCGGTTGATCAATCTCTTACTGATAGATTAAAGACAGCAGAAGATCTGGCTGCAGATAAAAAGTTTACCGAAGCTATTGAGAATTACAGAAATATCCTTGATGTAGAAGGAATTGATTTAATGACTGTTGTAGATGTCCGCCTGCATCTTGCAAGGCTGTATAAAGAAATTGGCGATTATCATATGGCAAGTCATTTTTATGAGCTTGTTGAGACTTATTATAAGCAGCATAAGGAGATGATTAATTTAAATTATCTCTATTATGAATTGACTGACTTATATTTTAAAATGTACAAAAACGAGAGGGCAATAGAAACCGCGAAAAAGGTTATCTATTCCGTAGATACACCTCAATCTCTTATGGTAAGTTCCTGCACCCTTCTGGGGAATATTTATTCAAGTATGAATAATCCTGATGATGCATATTCATATTATAAAAAAGCGCTCGATTCTCTGGATGATAATATTGGGGAGCAAACTCTGGCAGAACTTTATTTTAAATATGCGCTTGCCTGTGATGACAGAGGAGAAATGGAGCAGGCATACGAGTATTATAACAAATGTATAGCAATACCTGTTGAAAATCCATATAAATCACTTGCTTATTCTAACTTAGCTTCTTGTTATTACGAAAATGGTACTTATGATGAAGCTCTGGATTGCTTTTTGCACGCTTATAATCTGGATAAATCAAGTAATAACTATGACGGAATTTATTATAATGCTTCTCATCTGGCAAAACTGGATAAGAAAAAGCAGCTGGAATATTTGACAGAAGCTAAAAAAAGTGCGGAATTTATTAACGAAGATTTCTATATTTTGGAGTCAACTCTTGCGCTCGGAGATTATTATTACAATGAACCGAATAAGCATAAAGAAGCTTTACGCGAATATTTTAAAGCTAAAAAGACGGCAGAAAGTCTTTCAAGCTCTGTTGATATAAATAAAATTGAAACCAGAATAAATGATATGCGCTTGAGAATGAGCACGGAAGAATTTGATGAGATTGCAAAGAAGTATGAAAATTAATATTACTAAGGATTTTGAAGAGTTTAAAAACGTTTTTTTGGAAGAAAATTCCAAACACAATTTAATTTCTAAAAATGATGAAAAATTTTTGTATGAAAAGCATTTCTATGATTCTCTCGGAATAAAACTTTTTTTTGAAAAATACGGAATTTCAGGGGGCAATATTCTGGATATAGGATGCGGGGGCGGTTTTCCGTGCGTTCCTGTTGCAATGGAATATTCTGATTTTAATATAGTCGGAATAGACAGTATAAGAAAAAAAATTAATTCGGTTCTCGCAATAAAGGAGAAATTAGGGCTTAAAAATCTAAACCTTATATGCGACAGGGTGGAAAACCTTTCAGGACAAAAGTTTGATATTATATTAAGCCGTGCTGTCGGAAATTTGGAAAAGATTTCCGGTTATGCGCTTCCTTTGCTTAAAAAAGGCGGATATTTTGTTGCTTATAAATCTAAAAAAGCTCTTGAGGAAATTGAGGGTGCAAAAAAGGTGTTGAAGCGCTATAATGCGGATGTAGTTGATATTATAGAGTATTCTCTTCCGACAGAGGAAGTTTATGAAAGATATTTAGTGGTTATCAGGAATTAAATTTAAAAGGGGGGCGGTCTGGATGAAAAGTTTTAATTACAAAAACCCTACCGAGATTATTTTCGGGAACGGAAGAATTAAAGAAATCGGAAGTTTGCTTGAAGGAAAAGCAAAAAAAGTTCTTTTAACTACCGGAAAAGGCAGTGTTAAAAAGAACGGTATCTTTGATACCGTTGTAAAATCCCTGAAAGAACATGGAATTGAGTATGTTGAATATTCCGGTATAAAACCTAACCCTACTTTAAAACATGCACAGGCGGGGGCTGCTCTTGCAAGAGAAGAAAAAGTGGATGGTATTCTGGCTTTGGGGGGCGGAAGTGTAGTTGATGAAAGTAAAGCTATTGCTATCGGTGCCTGCTATAAGGGTGACTTATGGGATTTTTACTGTCATAAGGCTGTCCCTAAAAAATCAATTCCTTTGTATGTAATTTTAACAGTACCTGCTACGGGCTCTGAAATGAATCCTAACGGGGTTATTACTAATGAAGAAACCAAAGATAAATGGGGATTTCGAACTCCTTTAAATTATCCGGTCTTTTCTATTTTAGATCCGGAAACAACGCTGTCTATCCCTATTGAGTATACTATTGCTGCGGCAATTGATATTATGACTCATTCAATGGAAGCTTATTTTTCTAAGACGGATAACGATTCCTTTATATTGGATAGGTTTGTAGAAGCTCTTGTAAAATCTGACTTAGAGGCCTTAGAAAGACTGGTTAAAAATCCTAAGGATTTAGAGGCCAGAGCGAATATTATGTGGACGGCAACACTTGCCTGGAACGGGCTTGTAAATTGCGGAGCCGGGCCGCATGTTATTGTTAATCACGTAATTGAACATCCTTTAAGCGCGGTTTATGATATTACCCATGCAAACGGACTTGCGATTTTGATTCCGGCTTCAATGACTTATTACAAAGAAAAATATCAAAAACGTCTGGCTATGTTTGGTAAAAATGTTTTCGGACTTACGGGAGATGAAGAAAAGAGTCTTGCTGATAAAACAATTATTCAATTTAAAGTTTTGTTCAGCAGGCTTGGAGTGCCTGTTACATTGTCGGAAGCGGGGATAAAAAATCCGGATATTGAGTTCCTGGCATCTCAGACAATGAAACTTCTCGGGAATACTGATTTAATAACTAAAAAAGATGTTGAAGAAATTTTAAAATTGGCTTTGTAATCGTAATATCTTTCTGGTACTATTTATTTAACAGACTAGAGGGTTTTAATTATGAATACTGCCGAATATTTAATAAAAAAGCTGGAGGAAATTGGAATTAATGATTTCTTCGGGCTTCCGGGGGATTACAATTTTAATCTTTTGTATGCGGTTGAAAACAATCCGAATACAAACTGGATAGGCTGCATAAATGAACTCAATGCAGGATATGCGGCAGACGGTTATGCGAGACAGCGGGGGTTTGGAGCAATAATTACAACCTACGGGGTTGGAGAACTCAGCGCGATTAATGCGATTGCCGGAAGTTATGCGGAAAATGTTCCTGTAATTACAATAGTCGGAGCTCCTGCGACAAAATGTATTGAGAATAAAACTCCTGTACACCATAACTTTTATGACCCAAGACCTTACGCTTTTGAAGAAGCGCACAAGCCTGTAACTGCAGCGGCAGCTTTTTTAAACAGAGATAACGCAAAGCTTGAAATAGACAGGATTTTGAAAGTTTTTGTCAAAGAACGCAGGCCTGTTTATGTTGCCATTCCTCTGGATATTGCGACAATGGAAATCTCTTCAAGAGAAGTTGATTACGATTGGACAAGCGATAAGGATACTCTGGATACTGTTGTAAACAAGATTCTGGATAAAATTGATAAGTCAGAAAAACCGGTAATTCTCGGGGATTCTCTTGTTAAAAGGTTTGACGCAAGACTTGAATTTAGAGAATTTGTAGAAAAATCCGGGATTCCGGTAACAAACTTTTTGATGGGAAATAATCTTATTGATTCTGATTACGAAAAATACCTCGGAATGTATTATTATAAATTCCGTAATCCTGTTGCGCAAAAATATCTTGAGGAAACAGACTGCTTGATTGCAGTAGGGCCGATATACGGGGATTTGAATTCTTTTGGATTTAATCTTCCTTATAAGATAAATTCTCATGTCGCAATTTACGGAACATATACTTATGTAAACGGGATTAAGTATGAGAATGTAAAAATGTCTGATGTTCTGGAAGGTTTGAGTGCTAAGATTGAACACAAAGACTATGAGTTTGAAAAACCCGTTATTGGCTATGAAAAAACAAAAATACCGAATGGTAAATTAACATCAGGATATATTTACCCTCGTTTGCAGGAATTTATTACGGATAATGATATTGTTGTGGCAGAAACTGGGATTATTCCGCACGGTATGTGCCAGATAAAATTCCCGAAGAATGTGGAAATGCATACCCAGACTTTGTGGGGTTCAATCGGGTGGGCAACGCCTGCAACTCTCGGGGTTTGTACGGCTAATCCTAATTCAAGAGTTATTCTGATAACCGGAGAAGGCTCGCATCAGCTTACCGCAATGGAAATCGGCAATATGTTAAGACGCGGGGTAAAACCTGTTATTATTGTTCTAAATAACGGCGGTTACACAATTGAGAGAATCCTTTCCGACAGCCCTGAGGATAAGTTTAATGAAATTATGCAGATGAATTATGCAAAATTTGCGCGTGTATTTGAGGGCGAAGTCTGGGCAACAAGAGTTACGACAGAAGATGACTTTGATAAAGCATTGAAAGTTACCCAGATTATGAACAAACTCTGTTATATTGAGATTTGTACGGATAAAATGGATATGCCGGAACTTACCAGAGAAGTATTTGGAGATTCTAAGTCAAAAGCGGAAAAATCTTCCGTAACAATTCCGGAAACTTATTGCGAAGTAAAAAAAGAACCGGAAAAACTCAGTTCTGATTTGAATTTTGAAACTCATGTACACCAAAGTTTAAAGGAATTTAAAGAATAGATGGGAAAATTATTTGTAATCTCCGGCTCTTCAGGTGTCGGGAAAGGTACTGTAATAAAGGAATTTTTAAATAAACATCCGGAGTTTAAACTCTCTGTTTCCTGTACAACCCGTGCGCCCAGAGAAGGGGAAGTTGACGGTGTAAATTATTTTTTCCTCTCTAAACAGGAGTTTATGAAGCGTGTTGAGACCGGGGATTTCCTTGAGTGGGCGGAGTTTTCCGGAAATATGTACGGAACGGGAAAGGATTATGTTGAAAAAACTCTTAATTCCGGACACAATTTGATATTAGAAATTGATACAAAAGGTGCTTTGAATGTAAAATCTCTTATGCCTGAGGCTAAACTGATTTTTATACTCCCGCCGTCAATGGAGGAGCTGGAGTCAAGGCTCAGAGGAAGAAAAACCGAGTCGGAAGAGGCTATTCAAAAGCGGCTTGAGTCAACCAAACTTGAGATAAAAAATTCCGAAAAATTTGATTATAAGATTGTAAATGACAGCATAGCGCAAGCTCTGGCAGATTTGGAAAAAATTTTGCTGGGGTAAAAGGGCTTGTGAGTCGTGAATCGGGGATTATTACCCCCCTCTCCTAACAGGAGAGCGAATTTTCGGTAGGGTGGAGCGTGCGGGAGCGGGCGTTCCGGAAGAACTCATTCCCGCAAGCGGAACCCGTAAGGTGTTGGGAAGCTGGGAACTTTCCAACACCCCGAATAATTCAAGACAGGGATGGGGTGAGGTGACTCCCATTCCCCACTTGCCCTATTTTCTTTAACTTTTGTAAATTTTTGTTAAATATATTGGCAAAAAAAGTGTTTATGTCTTTTAATAAAAACAACAACAAATAAACCAACAAAATATTAAGGAGTGTATTATATGAATGTAAAACCGGTGAAGCATCAGAATGTTCTTGTTAGATTAGCAAAAATAAGTAAAGCGCAAAAACAAGCGGCGAAAGCTGCAGCAGCGGAAGCAAAGGCTGCGGCACAGGCAGCGCAGGGGGCAGATGAATTTGTAAAAACCGGCATGAAATCACCCAAATTCAAAAAATGGGCAATAGGAATTGCTTCTGCTCTGGCTGCAGCAGGCGCAATAACAGCAGGGGCAATATTATCCAGACCAAAGACTTACGACGCACCGCTGGAAGCAAGACAAAGAGCTTATGCAGAGTATAGGGATTACACGCAGAGTGAGGCAGATTTTTTTGTCCGGGATTTTATGACCAGAAGTTCTGGTTTTCAAGAAGGATATGCCGCAGAGACCCAACAAGACCTGGATAGACAAGCTTTTGCTGACATACTGGAAGATCATGGATTTGAAAAATCTGCAGATAAAATATATGATATTGTCCCTGTGTATTGGCCAGAGAAGTATAATAAGAACAAAATATTTAATGAACAATTAAGATCTTTACGAGAGAATATGACAACCAAAGAGTACCAGAAATTTGTAAAAAATATGGAATCTTGTAACGACATCGAGCGGCCATATTACAATAATGTTTTGTGCCGGTATACTGCTGACAGTATAGCTTTTAGAAAGTATTTGGACACAACAGGTATTGCAAATAACAGCGGAGTGATGAGAGATTTCAGAAATATTTGCAAAGCTATTAGACCGGATTATAGTGATTATAAGTTCTGTTATGATTGGGAAAGTTACAAGCCTTTTTATATTATGGATAAAGACGAGTTATTGGAAAGTGCAAGAAGTAAATATAAATATTTTAAATAAATAAAAGCCCGCTAAACCGGGCTTTTATTTATTATATTAGTTTGTCATTTTTTGATATAAAAGTTTTATCATATCATCAATAACTTCGCATACGCTATAAGACCATGCCATGAAATTAATATCAATAGCTTTTTTATCAAAATATCTATTGATACCTTTTATCTCTTTCCTTGTGACAGATGCATCAAAGCCTTCGGTTTTAGCTTTTTTAAGATAGGTTGTAATTATGCCATATTCTTTTGTATCTTTCAGTCCCATTTCTTCAGCTTTGTCTAAAAATGCCTGAACTAAATCTGCTATCATATCTGTTGTCACATGTTTTCTCTTACAGTCATCCGTCAGTTTTTCGATAATACCTTCGATTTTATATTCGCCTGATTTCCCTTCGACATTAGTTCCTTTAAATGCACCTTTGAAGAATTCAAGAACATTATCTTTGTTAATTGTCTGAAGAATCTTAGCTATTTCTTCAGCATCTTTATTCTTTGTATTTCCACAAAGATTTAGTGTTACAGTTATTCCGTCTTCAAAAGCTTGTGTTTTCTGCTTTTCAACTTCGACAGCCTTTTTTTCTTCGGCTTCTTCTTTAGCTTTTTCTTCTGCGGCTATTTTATCATCTTTGTAATCTTTGATAGTTTCTGCATCAACTTCTTTCAAAGCTTCTGCAGAATATTTGCCGTTAGCATTTTCTGACGGGTTTGTGAGTTCATATAATTTTCCGTCTTTGATTATGAAGAGTCTTGCTTTTCCGTCTTCTCCGGTCGGGGTTGTTTCTCTGTAGATAACTCCCCCGTTTGTATAAGTTTTATTTTCAAGAGTTTCAATTAAACCCTCTTTTTTAAGGTATTCAATCTGTTCCTCCGGAGTTTCACCATAGTCGTCACTGTCATCATCATTATTACCGCCGTCAACTTTACCGTGGTCTATTGCGTTGTAGTTAACTTTTTGAGCAGAGATTTCTGTATCAGAAAAACCTTCTGATTTTAAGTCTTTCTTAGTGTCTTCATCAAAGAGTTCGCTATTGAACATGCTGTCGATTGCACCGTAGTATTTATCGGCATCTTTAGCTATAACTTTTATTGCAGCCCATCTTGTTGCTACATACAAGGTATCAAATGCCTGAACAAATGATGTTGACATATTCTTATCAAGTTTACCATATTCGTTAGTTAATGCTGTGATTGCTTTAGTAAGATTGTCGATTTCTTCTCCTTCAAGCTGGTTAGCTAAGTCTTGTGCTTTATTTATTAATGAGAGATAAAGCGGTTTAACAAGGCTTGTTTTTATTTCTTCTTTAGATTCGTCTTTGATCTTGCTGTCGTTGTATTTATCTGCAATGTAAGCCATAATACGTTTGTTGCCTACATTGAGATTTTCTCTTTCACTGTTCCAGCTGCTGATAATATCAAGAATATTTGTTTCAGAGCTTTCAATATCAAGAGCTCCGATTAATCCGTTAGAGATAGTCGGGTTGCTGTCGCTGAGTTCATCAATAGCTGTCTTAAGTGCATTAAGTTTTGTATCAACTTCCGTTGATCTGTATTCAAAACCTGCATCTGTTAATCTGACTTTGAATACTTCATCAGCATCAGGTGATTCTTTGGTACCCATTGTCATGCTGTTAATGATATGTTTTTTGATGTGTTTATCATCAATTTTTTCATCATAAACTTTCTTTAATGCGTTAAATTTATCTTTCCATTCTCCTTTGGAGTTTTCGTTATCTGCAATAATTGCTGCATCAATAGCATCTTTTTCTGATTGAGAAACCGCATCAGATTCTTTTAACTGTTTCATTAATGAAAGCAGTTTGTTATATTTTCTTTGATAGCTGATTTGTTCTTCAGTTTTAGTTCTGTCATCGCCGATTGAGCTGCTGCTATTTCCGCTGCTGTTGAAATTACCCCACAGTTTGCTGAAATCCATATTACCGAATGCGGTATTATTAAATCCGCCCCAGCCGTTGTTAGGGTTATTACTTTTCCACCAAGTTTGCACTACAGCTAAGCTTGGATCAAGTAATGTATTATAATTTGTATTACCAAAGAATGGTGTATAATTATTCATGCTAAAAACAGGATAATTATAAACCAGGCTGTCTGCTATTCTTTTAGTATTAAGCTGGTTCCAATGTATGTTTATTGAATCCATCGGATTAGTGCTGCACATCTGGAAGTTAATGAATGATGGCCGCCATCCTGTAAATTCTGTTGTAGTAATTGGAAACGTCATACTTTTATCCTCTTAATAGTTCTCGTTATATATATAAAGTATTTATGTTTTCCAAAATTGACTTTTTAAAAATGCAAGTTTACAAAACTTAACATCATGGAAACACATGTGTTTTCAGGGTTTGAGCATGATTCATTTGCGTAACAATTTATTAATATATTACAGATATACTCTTGTAATAAACTATTTATATGATATAATAGGGTGTGATTACGGAGGGAATATGGCACGTGTATTGATTTCTATGTCTAACGACTTTCTAACTAAAGTAGATAATATAGCTAATTCTGAACAAAGAACCAGAAGCGAATTGATTCGCGAAGCTTTGAGAGTATATATTAAACGTAACAAAATTTCTAACAATCTTAAAGCTGAAGAAAATGCTACTTTATTGACTGAGCTTTTAGGCTAATTTATTTTGTGCCATTTTGTAGAATTAACATATGGACTGTTTTACCCTGCATTTAATATTTGAATGAATAATAAGTATTAAGTTTTGTAAAACTTTTTATTAGGCATGTACCATGATTACAAAATTTATAGTAGCATGCCATGTATCAACTATCCCCAAATCTCCTCCCAAAATTATTAGAGAAAATACTTAGACTGGCTTCGTAACGAGTCAGTTTTTTTTACTACCCCATCTGCCTCCTTGCAGAGTATGTATTTTTTTTATCTTGTAGTAAAATGTTGTTATGAAAAAAACATTGTTAGGGACAGTCTGTGTTTTAGTCTTGTTATCGGTTTCTGGACCGGTTTTCAGTGCTTCAACCGGCATGTTTGCACAGCATTACAATGCAGGCCAGAGCTATTTGGCGCAGGGGCAGTATTCTTCTTCTATTGTGGAGTTTAGAAAAGCTTTAAGGATTAATTATCTTGATAATTCTGCAAGAATCGGCTTGATTAATTCTTATCTTGCAAGAGCAACTTATTATGCCAATCAGGAGAAAAATTACAATAAAGCGGCTAATGACTTTAGAAGCGCCTTATTTTATTTAAGAATGTACCCGACAAAAGAGCAGACTGTTCAAAATTCTGCAGCAATGATTGCTTCTGCTAACGAGAATTTGAATCAGTGTCTGAATGTTATGAGTTTTGATAAAACGGCTTCTGCACGTTACAAAACCGCGGAAGAACTTCGTGCTGTCGGAAATTTTTCTGCTGCTGCGTATGAATTCTCTCAAGCTGCTCAAAATGAAAAACTTGCTGCGCAGGCAAATGAGCAGATTGCTGATTTAATGAAGCTTTTAGCCAACGAGCCGAGATCTGCGGATTATTATAAAACGGCTCTGGATTTAGCTCCGACAAACGGGGCTTTAAGAATGAAGTATGCCAGAACTCTTGATAAGCTCGGAAGGTTTGATGAAGCTGTAGAACAGTATAATTACGCTCTTGCAAACAGCAAGGGGGATATGGAAATATTGTATGCGCTTGAGCGGATTTATTTGAAAAAACTTGCGCAGACACCTTCCGATGCGGAATTGAATGCAAATCTCGGTGCAATTAAGCAGGCGCAGGGAGATTTTGAGACTGCTCTAAGTTATTACGGAAAAGCAGAACAGATTAATCCGAGCAACGTTAATACAAGATTGAATGTCGGAACCCTTTTCCAGCAGCGCAAAGATTATCAAAAAGCAATCAAGTCTTATGACTCTGTTTTAACTTTATATCCTGACAATGTTCAGGCTAACTTATATAAAGCTCAGGCTCTTTCTGAAATGGGGGATAAAAAGGGTGCGCTTGCTTTGTATAACAAAGTTCTTTCGCTCGATCCGGCTAACGTTACCGCAAAAGCTGAAATCGCCGGAGTTATGCAGGCGGCAATGTCTCCGGATGAGTATATTGATTATTTAGCTAAAAGTTCTTCCGATAAGTCTATGCAGAATATGCTTTATGATTATGCTTATAAACTTCATAAAGAAAACAATATGGATTCTGCGATTAAAGCTTATCGGGCGGTTATTTCATCAGGCAGTACAAATGTCGATGCCTACGTGAATTTAGCTATTTGTTATGCAGCTAAGAATGATTATAATAACGCTGTAGCTGTTTTAAATAATGCAAAGGCTAAATTCCCTGCAAATAATCTGGTTTTAAAAACATTGCAGGATGTTCAGAAGGATTCTGCATCTACAGCTCTTGCCGCGGCTTCTCAAAGCTATGAAAACAAAGATTATAACAGAGCTGTTCAGCAGTACTTGGCGATATCTCCGGCAACAGAAGATTCTATGATAGGCGTGGCTGCTTCTTATCAGGCTATGGAAAATTACGACAAGGCTATTGAGTATTATAGAAAGGCAGAGCAAATTAACCCTAAGAATGCAGAGATACCTTACTATATTGGTTATCTGTATTCTGAACAGCAAAAATGGATGGAGGCTGAAACTTATCTTAAAAAAGCTGTTAGTCTAAATCCTGAATCAGAGGCTAAAAATCTGCTTACTTATGTGCTGCAGAATTATTCTTTAGCTTCGCTTAATGACGGTATAAGCCTTTTTGAGAAGAATGATTTTCAGGCTGCGTTGACTAAGTTTAATGAAGTTATTAAAAAAGAGGCAAATAACGCTTATGCTTATTATTACAGAGGCTTAATCTATGATGAGCAGAATAAAAGACAGCTTGCCATTAACGAATATTTAAACGTATTAAAGTATTCAAAGGAATTGCCTATTGCAAATTATATGCTTGCGGTTGATTATGATACTTTAGAAAAGTATAAAGAGGCTTATAAATACTATAATATCTTTATATCAAGTTATACTACAGATGATGAGTACCTAAAATACGCAAAATCAAGGGTGGAAGAATTGAAGCCGTATGCAGGTTAAGGAAATGATTTCGAGCAGGGTGTCACTTGCTCCGATGGCTGGAATAACGGATTATGTTTTACGCTCGCTTATAAGAGAGCATTCTAAGACTTGTCTTTTAACGACTGAGATGATTAGTTCGGAAGCTTTGAATCAGGTTAAAGAGGTTGATATAGTGGCAAGGGGCGAGGAGCATTCTCCTATATCCTATCAGCTTAGCGGGCATAAGCCTCAAATGATGGCTGACGGTGCTAAGTATTTGGAAAAATTTGCGGATATGATTGATATTAATATGGGCTGTCCGGTGAATAAGGTTGTTAAAGGGACTGACGGCTGTGCTCTTATGAGAAATGTTGAGCTTGCGCAGGAGATTGTAAAAACGATTAAGTCTCAAATTTCTATTCCTGTTTCTGTGAAATTCCGTCTGGGGTATACGATGGACGAGCTTAACTTTGTTGAATTTGGTGAAAAAATGCAGGAGGCAGGCGCTGATTTTATAACAATTCATGGCAGAACCCGCTCGCAGATGTACGGCGGGAAAGCTGATTGGAAGAAAATTGCGGAGCTTAAGAGAAATGTTGATATTCCCGTTTTTGCAAACGGGGATGTTGTGTCTGTAGAGACGGCTGTGCAATGTCTTGAAGAATCTCAAGCGGACGGAGTTGCAATAGGACGAGGAGTTTTGGGGGATGTAACTTTAATTTCCAGAATCGAAAAATATCTTCAAACAGGAGAATATTTACCTCCGCCTTCACTGGAAGAAAAAATTGACGGAATGAAAAAACATTTGATGAAAGAGGTGGAATTCCGCGGGGAAGATGTAGGAATTAAGTTTGTAAGAAAGTTTTACCCGTATTATGTAAACGGTTTTCCGGGGGCTTCAAAATGCAGGGGGGAGCTGGTTTTGATGGATAATTTAAAAGAAATTAACTCTCTTTTGGATAGAATTTTAGCACTCAGAGGAGAATACTAACAATTCCCATTTACTCCTTACCTCTTTAGACCGTTTGACCAGTCTCGGGCTGACATTTCGCCTTTGCCTTCCGGCTTGACTCTTAATAAGCGCAAGACTCCTTTTCCGGTCTGAACGTCAATTCCGGAATTTGTGATACTGATAAAATCTCCCGGGTGTCCTTCTTGGGTTTGGTTAACAACTTTTGTTTCCATAACTTTAATAATTTTGCTGTTATGCTCAAAGAATGCGCCGGGACACTTGTAGACTCCTCTTACAAGGTTATGAATCTCTGCGGCAGACTTATTCCAATCAATTTGGCATTCTTCTTTTTTAAGTTTTTCAGCGTAGCAAACCCCGTTCTCACACTGTGCTGTCGGAGTTAGAGTACCTTCTGCGATGCC
>CALVCR010000015.1 GCA_944326125.1 Candidatus Gastranaerophilales bacterium
TCAGAAAGAATTCCTGCTTTTTGGATTTTCTTTTTGAATCTTCTTAAAGCGCTTTCGATACTTTCGTTTTCGCCTACTTTAACTTCTGGCATTCTTTTTTCACCACCTTTACTGCCTTTTTGTACTGGTTTTATATTATCTTAAACATTTTTTTATTGCAAGAGGGGGGGGAGGGGTAAAGGGGTAAATGAAAGTGACCGGTCTTGGTCCCCTTCATTTTATGTTTTAGTTAAGCGTTTTAATATGGTTAATTGGCCAGAATACGAAAACTGCGCGGCCTATAAATCTTTCTTTTGACAATGGCCCCCAGAAACGGCTGTCAAGAGAACTCCCTCTGTTATCTCCCATCATAAAGTAATTATTTTCCGGAATAACAAACGGCCCGCAGTACATATTTTCTTTGCACTTATGATAATCATACTCGCTCATTATGTATTCTTCATCAAGCGGTTGGTCATTAATATAAACTTTATACGCTCCGTTTTCTCCCTGCTTAATTTCTATTTTTTCGCCGGGAAGTCCTATGACTCTTTTAATATATGCAACATCTTTACAGAAAAATCCTGTCAGTCTGCTGAAAATAGCCCACGGAGTTGTTTTAAGCTTTACAAACGGAGGGTAAAATATCATTACATCTCCTCTTTTAGGCGTGTTTTCAAAATTATGCTCGCTTAGAACGTTAGGAAACTTAGACAATTTTTCCACAACAATTCTATCCCCTTCAACTAAAGTGGGTTTCATTGATCCTGAAGGAATCCAGCGCAGCTCCGCTATAAAAAATCTTATTAATATAACTGCAACTATTACAAAAACTATGGTATCAATTGTTTCTTTTAAATTAGATTTAAAGCTGGCTTTAAATTTCTCTTTATCAAACATAAGATGTTATTAACTCCTCCAGAGCTTTTTTATACGAGTTATCAGAAATTTCTTTTAATAAATCTCTCATCTCTTCCCGATAATTATCTAATAAAAGCTTCGTTTTTTCAACTCCAAAAATACCGGCAGCCGTAGTGATTTTATTTCGTTTATCAATAATTGCCGAATTCTCTTCAAGATCATTGATTATTTGGAAAAATATACCAAAATTTTCGGCAAATTTAGCCGCATTATCAATTTCTATACCGCTCAATATTGCGGCACTTATCAATATAGAAATAAAAAGTGAGGCAGTCTTATTTTTACAAATTTCAATATATTCTTCAGGAGAAGGTTTCTTTCCCCGTAAGAAGTATTGTGTAATTTCTGCTGTACACATTTTCTTTGTACAGTTCTGAAATATTTCAAGTATTTCTTTATTATTCAATCTTAATAGTTTGTCCATTGCGGATGTAAGCAGGTAATCTCCTGCTAGAACGGAAATTTTTGAAGAAAATTGCTTTGCTATAGTAGTTTGCCCTCTTCTAAATTCTGCATTATCCAGAACATCATCCTGCAAAAGAGATGAATCGTGAATAAGTTCACCCGCTGCTAGTAAGGTGTAAATTTCATTATTAATTTCTCTGTTAAGAGCTTTTAAATATAAAATTGTAATCCCTGAACGTATTCTTTTTGATGATCCTGTTATAAAATTTAAAAGAGTGTTGTTTGACAGAGGATCAGTAAATCCTTCTATCATAAATTCTTTAACGATATTAAGTTCTCTTTCTATTATCTTCATCTGTTCAATGATATCACAAAAGTTTAAAGGTGTAATTAGTAAACGTGGCGAAACGATATTATCGTTTCGCCACGTATTTTATCCCTAATCAAACAACCTGCATGATTTATACGTATTTTTATTCATTTTTTTATCCTATACTCTGTACTAGATCAAGTTCAGTGCAATGCTAGGCAGCTGGTTTGCTGTTGATAATAGTGTTGCAGATGCCTGCTGCAAGATTGAAGCTTGAATATAGGCAGAAGATTCTTCTGCAACATCTGTATCTCTCAGTGTTGACAGGGAAGAAGTTAAGTTTTGAGATTGTACATCAAGTGCAGATACGGCTGATTCTACACGGTTTTGAACAGCACCGATTTTTGTAACTCTTGATGAAATATCATTAATTGCAATATCTAAAAATGCAAGCATTTCTTTTGGTCCATTTGCTGCTTCTGTTTGAAGTACGTAGCTTCCGTCATCCGGATTGTATACAAGTCCGGCACAGGCAGCTGCGAATGCTTCTATATTTGCATCTGTTCCAAGAGCATTGACATCTCCGCCTGCTTCTGAAATAAGATCTTCAAGTGTTTTGCCGCTTTCAGAAGGTTCGCTTGCTAAGCTTTTGAATAATCCGCTTAAGCTGGCATTTGCAAAGAGTTCAACATTTAAATTAATAATACTGTTTTCATCAGCATACAGACCAACCTGAAGGTTAATACCGTCTTCCGTAATACCTACCGCTTCATTTCCGGTTCCATCCATGTTGTAGGCCATGAGCTTAATTCCATTGAACTCGGCATTAGCAGAAATACGGTTAACTTCCATCAATCTGGCGCTGATTTCTGATTGGATAGCTTTTTTTGATGCAGAACCATAGGTTCCGTTAGCAGCTTGTTCTGTCAGGTCTCTTACACGCTGCAAGTGGCTGGTTAACAACTGGTAGGTTTCTTCAGCTGTTGTTAAAAGGTCAATACCTGTTGCTGCGTTATCTGCAGCAACGTCCAAAGAACCTAATTGTGTTTCCCACATGTTAGCGATTGAATAACCGGCAGCATTGTCTTTTGCATTGTTAATCTTGTAACCTGTGGTTAGTCTTTCAAGCGCCTGGTTCATAGAATTTGTTGCACTTGTGAGGTTCCTCTGTGCGATTAATGAGGAAATGTTTGTGTTGATTGTGAGTGGCATAGTTGTTTGATCTCCTTTCTCTTCGATACGTACTTCTTTCACTCTCTGCGCATCCGTGCGCAGTTTTTATATTGGCTTGGCGTATTTAGCCAACCCCGTATAACCGGTCCTTACCGGAAAACTATACTCTCTTATTAACGATATGTACTAACCTGCCACTAATAAGCTATGTCTTTCTTTAACGATTCTACACAGTTTATGTAAATTTTAATTCTCATCCTTTGAGCTAATTAATCTACAAAAACGTACATTCCATTGTACTTGCTTATTAGATATACGATATGTACTTCTTACACTAACATTATTGCTACACAATATAACGAAAGTAAACTGTTTTATATCATTTTTTTACAAATTTTAAAATAAGTTAATATTTCTTAATTAAAAAAGGCAATTTTTTAAAATATTTAAACTTTATATATTTAAGGAGTATAAAAATATGACATCTTATAATGTTACATTTAAATACGGAGAGGAAGTCAACTATGACGGTAAATCGGCAGAAGTTGTTTTTGCTTCGCCTTATTGCGATAAAATTACTATAAAACTTGAAGACGGCACTTTTGTCAGTGTTAATAAAAATGATTTATTTGGAATGAACAATAATGTTCAATCGGATATTGAAACGCGCATGAATTCTTATGATGAGCAAATTGCGGAAAATAAATCTTTTATAAAAGAATGCCAGCAATTATGGGCGTCAGCAAAAGAAGGTATAAAAAGGTCTAAAGAGGAGATGAATTCTTATCTGGCATCATTAGGAGTTACTCACGCTTTCCAGCTTACCAATGCGGATCAGAAAAAAGAATACAAAGCTATGAGAGCGGAATGTTCGGATTTTAGGAGCCAGCAAATAAGAGCTTCTGCTGATATTTTGCATACGGCAAATGCGACAGTTTCATTAGCAATTGATAAGGGAAATTTACAAAATATTCAGTTATTGGCTTAGCCTTATTGTTGAATAGTTAAATTTTATTCATCTGAAATACTTTTATTAAAAAGGAGAATATTCGGATGAAAATGCTGTTGTTTGATTTTAGGGATTCGGAGAAAGAATTTTTTGAAACAAGAGAGTTTAAAGATATTGATATAACTTTTATAGAAGCTCCTCTTAATGAAGATACAGAACTTACAGAAGAACAACTGCAAGAAACAGATGTTATATGTGTTTTTGTCAGTTCAACATTAACACCGGAGGTTTTAAGCCGATTTAAAAATCTTCGCATTATAGCAACACGCTCAACCGGATATAATCATATAGATATAATTTATTGTACCAGAAATAATATTGCTGTTTTTAATGTGGAACATTATGGAGAATCTGCAGTTACACAATATACAACAGGTCTTATGATTGCTCTGGTTAGGAACCTTTTACCAGCATATTTAGGTATGAAACAATCTAAAACCGGTACGAAAACTTATGAAGGAAGAACTTTAAAAAATCTTACTATAGGCATTATCGGCTGCGGCGCGATAGGAAGTGCAGTTGCCAAAACTGCAGATTTTTTTGGCATGAGAGTTCTTGTTAATACCTATATGAGAAATCCTGAAGTGAGCGGGTTTGTTGAATATGTAGATCTGGATGATCTTATAAAAGAATCTGATGTGATAACTCTTCATCTCCCTTATACTCCTGAGGTTTATCATATGCTCTCCCAAAAAGAATTTGAGAAAATGAAAAGAGGGGTTTTTATTATAAATACTGCAAGAGGAGAGTTAATTGACATAGTGGCTCTCTATGAAAATCTTGTGAGTGGTAAAGTAAAAGGTGCAGCTCTAGATGTTTTGGAGTGTGAGTATCTCGCATTAAAAAAAGATATTGCAGCTGATGAAATAACAGAATCGAATGGAAAGTGTATGACATCTGCTCTAATCACACAAAAACTTTTGGATATGGATAATGTTATAATAACCCCCCATATTGCATATGATACGAAAGAGTCAGTACATTATCTTTTGGAAGAGACTTTTAATAACATAAAAGATTATTCTAAAGGTATGCACACAAATCAGGTATGTTAGGGGTTAATATTTAGGGGTAAAAGGTTCTGCCCGGATATGAAAAATAAATACCCAAAAGACCTCATTTATGCTAATATTTTTGTATGGCTATAATATCAGACGATAACAAAAATATAAAGGGGCATATAAAGAAAAATCCGGTTGTCAAACCTGACAGCATTGAATATGATAAAACTTTTGAGAACAGTATAAGGCCAAAGGATTTTGATAGTTACATCGGACAAAGCAGCCTGAAAGAAACTTTAAAAATAACACTTGAGGCTGCAAAAAGACGAAATAAACCTCTAGATCATCTGCTTTTTTACGGGCCTCCTGGTTTGGGTAAGACAACTATTGCAGGAGTTATAGCAGCTCAAATGGGAGTTGAGATAAAAATAACTTCAGCCCCGGCTCTTGAACGCCCTCGAGACATAATAGGTATTTTAATGTCTTTGAAAGGCGGGGAAATTTTATTTATTGATGAAATACACAGGTTGAATAAAGTTGCAGAGGAAATCCTTTATCCTGCAATGGAAGACTTTACTCTCGATATGACTACCGGTAAAAGCCAGACCGCTAAAACTTTAAGAATTCCTATCCCAAAATTTACTCTTATTGGGGCAACAACAAAAGCCGGAGAACTTTCAGGACCGCTAAGAGATAGATTTGGAATGATTCACAGGCTGGAATTTTATACTGTTGAAGAACTTGCGCAAGTTGTTATGCGAACTGCCCAAATACTTGAAATTGATATTACACCGGAGGGGGCAAAAGCTATTGCAATGCGCTCCAGAGGAACTCCGAGAATTGCAAACAGGCTGGTAAAACGGGTGTCAGATTTTGCCATTGTTAAATATGACGGGATTATTGATGAAAAAGTTGCTAATGAATCTCTTGATATTTTGAAGATTGATAAGTTTGGGCTTGATACAACAGACAGGGCTCTTTTAAATCTTATTATAGAAAAGTATGACGGAGGCCCTGTTGGTATAGAGACTATTGCTGCGGCCTTAAGTGAGGATGTCCGAACAATAGAGGATGTCTGTGAACCATATCTCTTACAAGCAGGATTTTTACAGAGAACTCCTCGTGGAAGAAAAGTTTCTTCGGAGGGTTACAGACATTTAGGTATAAAACAGCCTTCTTGCCAGACTTCACTTTTTGATATTTAGAGGATATGTTATGAAAAGATTTCTACTTATATTAATGCTGCTTTTTTCTTTTGTTTTTCCTGTAAAAGCGGATGACGATATGGGACAGGGGAAATTTTATCCCTCAGAATTGGGTGTCGTTCAAAAAGTCGATTATGTTGATTTAAATGCGGATTCCGACGTAGCTCAGGTTAAACAAATTGCAGAAATTAAGATTATAAAAGGAGCGGATAAAGGTGATGTCTTAGTGTTGGATAATGTACTTACCGGAAATCCTTATTATGATATAAAACTTAAAACAGGCAAGAAGGTTATATTACATGTTGAAGATAACGGAGAGGGCATTGAATATTCTATAGAAGATATCCACAGATCCGGTGTCTTGTTGTGGCTTTCTGTAATATTTTGCGGATTGTTAATTTATGTGGGGCGGAAAAAAGGCTTTTACAGTTTGATTTCTATAATTGTGACCTGTATTCTGATTTACAACTTTTTGTGTCCGCTTGTTTTAATGGGTGTGGATCCGGTATTGGGAACGATAATTATAAGTGTTTTGTCAACTGCGCTTACTATGTATCTTGTCGGCGGATTTAACAAAAAAAGCACGTCTGCGGTGGCAGGTTGTACCCTGAGTCTCGTTTTTGCAGGATTGCTTTCTTTTATTTCTGTTAAGGCAGCCTCTCTAAATGGTTTTAGCAGTGAAAACTCCATGTTTTTATATTCTGCACATCCCGAACTTGATTTTGTAAGTATAATAATTTCGACAATGATGCTTGCAACTCTCGGTGCGGTAATGGATGTGGCAATGTCTATAGCAAGTACTATCAACGAGATCTTTACTATTGATAATACAAAAACTGTTAAGGAACTCTTTATTTCCGGTATGAATGTAGGACGAGATATCATCGGAACAATGGCGAATACCCTTATTCTTGTGTACCTTGGAGGTTCATTACCCCTGCTCTTGTTAGCATCTAATATTGATTTACAGAAGTTTATTAATCTTAATCAGGTTGTGACAGAAATTTCTTCTGCACTTATCGGGAGTTGTGCAATAGTTATATGTGTGCCAATTACCGCAATAGTGACAGCAACTCTTGTAAGAAAAGCAACAGTTAAACCTGAAACGGTTTTGTCACCTGATTTTAGTAAGATTGACGGAAATTGATTTTTACTATCAAATGTGCTATACTCATTGTGCATTTTAGAGGAGAGTTTTATGAGAAGTTTAAAATTATTTTTAATACTGGTGTCGATATTTTGTTTGACTACAACTAATGCTTTTGCTGCATTTCAAGCTGATGCCAGAACAAAAAGAATTCCGGAAGGGACTTTGTTTAAATTAGAGTTCTTGCAACCTGTAAGTACTTTTTCCGGAAGTGCAGGTGATTCTTTTGTAGCTACACTTTTAAATGATCAAACAAGCGGTACCAGTGTTATACTTCCCGCCGGTACTATTGTAAGAGGTAGTGTAGCTGATGTAAAAACTGCTAAAAGATTTTCCAGAGGGGCAAAACTTTATCTCGATTTTGACCATGTTGTAACTCCTACGGGAAGACAAATCCCTCTTGATATGGCTGTATGCCAGTATGAAAATATCTATTATGATGGTGGCCTTTATAAAAATCTGGGGTATGGTGAGGCTGTTAAAAATAATTATAAAAAGGGCTGTGATATCACGGTAAATGCTGCACAGTATGGTATGAAAGCCGGAGAGTCTGCTCCTGGAATTCAATATTTGACAGCTCCGATTTGTGCTATTGGCGGCTTTTTAGGCGGAGTTGGATATTTTATTGGTGATAGTATAGCGGATATGTTTAGACAGGGACAGGATGTTTATATTAATACGGGGGATGTACTTACAGTAAAACTTATTACACCTATTGATATTCCGGTTTACTAGAGATTTATTGAATGACCGTAGCAAATTTTATAAGAAAAAAACTAGGACTGAAGCTCGTTTACAAGGATCCTAAAATTATTGCAAAATACTGTAAAGGAGTCGGTATTGAAGTGGGTGGGGCTTCTCATCAAACTTTTAAATTTCGTGCCATTAATGTTGATATATCCGATCATAAATCTATCGAAGATTGTTATACACAGGAACAATTAAAATTAGGAAACAGCATAAAGAAGGTTGATATTATTGCAAGCGGAGATAATATTCCGCTTGCCGACGGTTCTGTAGATTTCGTATTTTCAAGCCATGTCCTTGAACATTTTTTTGATCCGGTTTCTGCTTTGGATGAATGGTTGCGTCTCGTAAAAAATAATAAATATGTGGTTTGTGTTATTCCGCATAAAGACAGAACTTTTGATAAAGATCGAGAATGCACCGCTATTGAAGATTTTGAATCCCGTCATAAAGCTTATAATAAGTCTGTTTTATATCCAGATAAGCATTATAGTGTCTGGACGACGGAATCTTTTATTAAGTTCGCCCAACATTTTAATTATGAGATTGTAGCGGTTGATGATAAAGTTTATCACTTGGAGAATAGCTTTGCTGTTGCAATTAAGAAAATTTATTAAAAGAAAAAGCCTCTTGCTTTGGAAGAGGCAGGGGGAAATTTAGTTAATAGGTATACACTTCACATTATGTTTTTAGAGTTTTAACTTAGGGGAAATTTTTAATACCCGAATCTAGGAGCGCTTTCTTCAGCTTCTCTTGATGCGAGTTCTTTGCAGCTTTGAAGTCGTGCACGTTTCATCTTGAGTCTTTGTTCTATATCATTTAATTCAAGTTGAATTTCTTTTTCCTTTTCGTTCATAACCTGAGCTTCTTGTTGTTTTAATGCTTTCATTGATTGTTCCTTGAAACTTCTAAAGGCACTCATTTCCAATTGATATTGAACCATTGGATTGCCGGTATAAGGAACTCTTCCCATATATTTCATAGCTTGCAGGTTCTGCATAGCACTCATAGAACTGACCTGATCTGAGTACTGTGCAAACATAGAAGCTCTCGGTAGGAGTTCTGCTGACAACCCTGCAATATTACCGAGTGTCATTATAGATGAACCTCCTAAAACGCTGGCGTATTTCTGATAATGAGATAGCTCGATTTGTTTCAGCATCGCCTGCTTTTCGAGAGCGTTTATTTCGCGTGTTAATCTCTGGGTTTCCCAGAATGCCATTAACATAATGAACCTACCTAACTTTTTCTAACCTTACATAGATATAAAGTTTTTTTAGTTTTAAAAATTGCCTTTTTTGTTTTAAATTGTTAACTTTTGTTAACATAATTTGCAAAGAACTTCCCTTGAAACTAGAATTAGAGAAGAATACGGAGAGGTTTATGATTAAAGATAAATTAGTTAATGCAGATGTTTATTATGGATTATCAAACAATATTAAAACAGGGTTTGAGTGGTTAAAAACTACTGATTTAAAAAGTATTGAACCGGGAAAATATATTATTAATGACGGCAAAGTATGGGCGAATGTTCAGATCTATGACACAAAAACGGACGCTGACTACGAAGCTCACAGAAAGTATATTGATATACAGTATATGATTACAGGTAATGAGTTGATAGGAGTTACTGATATATCAAATTGCGAAACTACAGTAGAATATGATTCAAATAAAGATATAGAATTCTTTCAGAACAGGGTGGAAGAAGAATATCAGAAGTTAGATGAAGGTGATTTCCTACTCTTTTACCCTCATGATGCACATAAACCGTCAATTAATTCAGGCGGGTGTAAAACTGTAAAAAAAGTTGTAGTGAAAGTTGCTCTTGCTTAGGCCGCAAAAATATTTACAGCTGTATCATCAATTTGAAAATCGATAAGCTCACCTTTATAGGCGTCTTCATTTGTACTATTTAATTTTTCCCAAAGTTCTCCCAGCACCGGTTCTTTTGTGATTTTTTGATTTGCGTGGCTTTTTAAATATTTTAAAGTTTCTTTCAACGTGTTGTTCATCGTAATTTGGGAAGAAGCTTTAATAACAGCAAGCTGCGGATTGGAATAAAGTTCTTTAACCTGTTTGTCTGCATCAAAAATAGTTTTTTCAACAATCTTTTGTGCAGTTTCTTCAGAAGCACCGTTTTTATTAAGAATATTTTTGGCGGTGTTTCTTAAGTTTTCTTTGTTCTCAAACTGGAATAAATCCATTGTGTGTGTGATGTTGATTCCCATTTTCCGATACCTTTTTTTAATCCCTTTTCGTAATATATATATCGGCATTTTTTCTGAAAACTTTAGCTTTTGAAGAGATTTTGTTACAAAACTTCATATTTGACCTTATAATTGTAAACTTTTGTAACAAATTAAATGAAGTCTGAAATTAGAGTTTTGATATATACTTAATATATATATAAGATGTAAATAAGATGAGGTAAGAATTATGTCAGTAGGCAGATGTCATTCAGCTTTTGTACACTATGAAATGTTCCACGGACACGGCGCATGCCATGGCGGCGGGAATAACTACGGAAGCATATTTAATATTAATTATAACTGCAGCGGCAGGCATGGTAACTTCTGGACCGGTCTGGCAAGCGGACTTGGATACGGAATTGGCAGTTGGCTGATGGGCGGTCTTAATATGGTTGGCAACTGGTTTGGTCTAGGCGGCGGTATGGGCTTTGGCGGAGGCTGGGGCTTTGGTATGCCGATGTTTAACTGGGGCGGCGGCAGTGCCGGCAGAGCTGGCAGTGATTACGGTAGAGATCGTGACTATAGCCGTGAACGCTCGACTGAAAGGGACGTTGAAAAAGAAGTCGTAAAAACTGATTCTGAATATGATGCAATTAATGATGCTCGTGAACAATTACAAAAATTGCAAGCTAAAAAAGATCCTGTAACTGATGCTGAAATACAAGCATTAAAAGATCAGATAGCGGCTCTGACGGCAAAAGACGGTATTAATGATACTGAAAATGATGATCAGATAGCAATGTTAAAAGCTGATTTTG
>CALVCR010000016.1 GCA_944326125.1 Candidatus Gastranaerophilales bacterium
GTGTCGAGTGGGTTTTGTTTTCTGCATCCTAATGGTCTTTTTTAGTGTTTATTATCTAGGAGTTTATATGATTTTTGGGGTTTATTATTTATGCTATTTAGTGTTTCGGCTACACTTAAAGTGTGTAATATTATTATCCCATGTAAGAATTTAAAGTCAATAGGCTGATAAAAATTCGTATTTACAAAACTTAATAATTGCCAAATCCCTTTGTTTGAAGCGTTCTTTCCGGGCAAAAATAAAAAGGGTAATATGTACAATTATTACCCTTTTTATTAAATTCTATTAATGATTTCTTGAATTAATCTTCAAGTGATTGGTATCCGGATTTATGACTTTTAAGAAGGACACCTCTTTTAGAAGTTTGAATAAAGTTAATCATCTTCTCGATATATTCGTTCATAGGAATTTCAGCTTTAATTTTTTCAATAGCCTGAGAGGTATTATATTCTTCTGAAATCAAGAGTTTAAAGGCTTCATTAACAGCTGTTCTGACTTCCTGAGGAACTCCTCTTCTTTTCATTGCAATAACATTTAATCCTCTTGGAACAGGAGGTCTGCCTTCACCTTTAGAGTAAGGCAGGATATCCTGGCGTGAAGCTGAGAAACCACTGATAATAGCCATATCGCCTATTCTTATATTTTGGTGGAATACGCTCATTCCGCCTACAAATGCACCGAAACCTACATGAACATGTCCGCCTAAAGTTACAAGGTTTGCTAAGATAACTTGATCCTCAAGAACACAGTTATGTGCAATATGAGATCCAACCATTAACAAACATTTATTACCGATTCTTGTTGTAAAATCTCCGCATGCTGCTCCGCGGTGGATGGTAACATTTTCTTTAATAATAGTTTCATTTCCGATAACAACTTTTGTAGGTTCACCTTTGTAACCTAAATCTTGCGGTTCTGAACCTATTGTAGAGAATGGGGAAATTGTACAATTTTCACCAATTTCTGCATATTCAATATAAGCATTTGCAATAACTCTTGTACCTTTACCTATTTTTACACCTTCACCTATAACAACGTTAGGACCTATAGTTACGCCTTCTGAAATCTCTGCAGATGGATGAATAACTGCAGATGGGTGAATTGAACATTTTTCCAAAACTGATGAATTACTTGTCATTATCTTTCTCCATAATTTCCATTACGTTTCAAGTATAGTACAAAAAATTCGGGTTTTAGAAAATTTTTATATTATCTTAATACGCTATTGTATAAGCCCGGGTTCTGCGTCAGAGCCTGTAACTTTCTTCCTCAGCATGAATGTTACCTTTGGAAGTACTATTGCAAGAAGAATACTGCTTAATACAACGTTAGCTATAATATTTCCGGATTTTACTTTTAGTGCTTTTTTTGCAAATTTCTCTGTATTTCCGCTTTCTTTTGCTTGTGATGCAAATTTTTCTATCTCTTTTTGGAATTCTTTTATTTTCTTTTCATCAATAAATTGTCTCGGGTCGCGAACTCCATTTTCAAGGTATTTTACTCCGCAGAACTTTTCTGCAAGTTTTGAGAATTTTTCATTTGGATTTTTGTCTAAAAATTCTATAATATTATTTTCAGGCAGTTTAAGTGTATTGTTTTTAATTGCGTTAATAAATTCTTTGTCATTTAATATTTTTGGATCAAGGTTAACGTTTGTTTTAAAAAGTGCATTGGAGAGCTTATCAAATCCTGCTGCAATCCACCAAGGGGCAACGAAATTGAGAAACATCATACCTGCCATTTTAAATGCCATTTCAAGTTTTTCGTACTTGTTTCTGGCGGTCGAGACTCTTCCTATTGTTAGTCCGCCATCTGTAATAGCCATTTTATTTACAGTGGACATATTTGCAAATACGGATGCCGCACCTTTAAAAGATACATTTTGTCCGCTTTTATTTTCTATTTTAGGTTCTGCTTGCTTTAATTTTTGCTTCTGCTCTTCTCTTAATTTCGCGGTTAGAGCAAAATTCATTTTAGGAAGGCAAAAACCCATTAAGAGAATTGGAATCGCTGTTGATAAAAAGAATTTTCCGGCAAGAAGTTTTTCGTAGGTGTTTTTATTTGCAAGAACTTTTTTCATTTCTTCCACTTCTTTTGGTGCCAGATTTTTAAATTTTTCTATATTAAACTTAAGTCCTTGGTTAGAGCTTTCTTTAAATAAATCAGGATTAATTTTTGGATTATATCCGAGTTTTTCGATTCCTTTAGTGCATAAATAATCAATGGCAGGAATTCCACCCAGCCATACAACGGATGCTCCATACTCATCAATGATTCTTTCTCTTAAGGCATTATTTGCCATTTCCTTTGAATCTTTAAGGTTTTGTTTATATGTCAGCCCTATTTTTGCAGGATTTTCTATACCGCAGTCTCTGACAAGAAGGGGGTAGATGCTGGAATTGTTTCCGATTGCTGAAATTATGTTGACTAGTGACACTTTTATTTCTCCTTTATTACCGTACTCTTTCTACTAACCTGAATATCCCGAAAGAGCCGGTTGAAGGAGTGCTTACAGGGACAGCAAAACTCCAAGCCCTTTCGGGTTCGGATGTGAATGATGATGCTGTCTTGAAATTTTTGTCATAGTCCTTCCTTTGTTCTTGTAATATTATCATGGGTCTGACTTGTTGTAAATACTATATTTTTTTTAGTATCAACAGAGAATTTGGAGCAAGGTTTAATCCCTGATTATTTCTTGTGATAGGAGTTTCTCTATCGCTGTTGATATAACCGGAACCTCCATACTTTTTCTCATCTCCGTTGAAAACTTCTTTCCATTCTCCGTCAGGGAAATTTTCAACCCCATATTCTTTAGAATGGAATCTGTCTCCGAAGTTTTTAATTACCATGTATTCTTCGTTTCCGTCGGAGAGTATGTGGGCGTGGACTTTATGGTTGTAATCTTTTATTGTCGATTTGATTTCTCCTTTTTGCAGTGCAGGAGTCCTTTTTACCAAATCGGTGAGGCCTTTCATGTAATCTTTTGTTTCCTGAATATAGGTAGTATCTATTGGTTTTATTCTGCCTAATATTGATTGAGGTCTGGCTATTTCTTCTAAAGTATCATAGCCTTTTTCTTTATATTGTTTTAGCGTATCAGGATCATTAACGGCTCTTTTTTCTTTTTCATCTGATAATTCACGGAAGAATTTGAATGTGGATAAATCCATCTCGTCATCTCCCTGGAAATACATCTTAGGACCAGGAATTGTCATAATAGTTCCCAGACAAAGTTTCTGTTTAGCTTTAGCTGTTTCAAATGCTACTTTAATTTTTTTAGGAGACAGGTGCTCATTATCTTTAAGTCCGATTTCTTTTGCCTGTCTGTGAAGTTCTTCCATACTCATTTCGTCAAATTCTCCGGTGAGCATTTTTTCAACAAGCCATTGTGCTACTTTTGCTGCAGTTTGCCATTTTTCAATATCATTATTGCCTTTTGATTTGTTAACAAGATCAAGTTCAGGAATAAGCGCTTTTACTGCAAGCCTTGTCCCGTCATAATTACCTATTTCATCATGACTTAATGCGAATTTTGTTCTGTGCTTAGAGTTCCATATATTTGAATCAAGCGCATCTATGTTGAAGGTAAAAGGTTTTGATAAAGGGTCTTTTAGTGTGTGCATGAGTTTGAAATCCCATTCGCTGTCAAAACCTAAACCATCAGGTACAAGAGTAGATCTTTTATGCAGAATATTATCGACTCCGTCATCAATCATTTTCAGTTCATTTTCATGGCTTAATTTAAATTTATCGTAAATAGTTCCTTTATAATAACTATTTTCACTGTCAATTCTTCCTTCTTCCGCAATTAAAAATACATTAGGGTTATGTTCATTAACTTCTGAAACCAGTTGTTTTAAAAGATAATCTGAGTCACAATCTCCTGTCATATCAAATCGAATACCATCTACTTTAAATTCGTTTGCCCACCAGAGAGCTGCATTCGCCATCCAGTCTCGAACATATCTGTTGTTAGGCCCTTCATAATTGAATAAGCTTCCGAAACGTCCCGGTCCTTTTTCATAAGGTCCTGTTTTAGAAAGAAAATCCCCATCAGGTCCCATGTGATTTGGAACCATATCCATAATTACATTTAAACCTTTGCCGTGGGCATAGTCTATTAACTCTTTTAACTCAGCAGCTGTTCCAAGATTTCCGTTGACTGCAAATTTATCGACCCCGTCGTATCCCCATTGTTTTGAGAATGTATTTTCAACAGGTAAAATTTCTACTGCAGTTGCGATACCTCTTTCAGCAACTTTATCAATGTGGCTTTTTGCACTTTTAAAAGTACCTTCTTCTGTTACTGTAGGGATATTTATTTCTTCAATAATAAGATTTTCTAATCCTCTCAAAGGTTCTTCCGGTTTTCTTACGATTCTTCTTGGATCTTTACCTTCAAGCCAGTCAGTGTTTTTCCATTCATAATTATCAGGATTATAAATTTCACTCCAGCCTTTAATATTAGGTTGCTGTTTGCTGTAAGGATCTTTTACAATGTTTACTGTGTTATCTTGATTGATTAAAATATATCTATATTGGGCATTTTCTTGAACTGGAATTCCTTGAGCTTCAAAGATACCGTCCCCCTTATTTTCTAAAGGATAAACAGAAGTATTGTCGTCTGAAGCTATGGCTTTTTCTATAGAAAAAGCTGAACCTTGAACCGCAATTAATGTTGCAACTTTTTCCCATAAGTTTCCGAATTTAGATTCTGCTTTATTTCCAATTTCAACAAAGACTTTTTTCATATCCGGGAATGTGAATAATTTGAAATCAGCTTTGCCTGTTTCTTTAATATATTTAGCTCCCCAGCTTGCGTGCTCGGCCCAGTTTCTTTGAAACGAAGGCTTTTTGACGTTGTTATTGACTCTTTGTTGACGATTAATTGTATAATCTGCTGTAATTTTCATACACACACTCCCACTGTATTGTAATTTACGTAAATATTATTAATATTAAAACCTATAAAAAAAAATTTTGCTATTGATCGGAAACATATCCGAAGTTTTTTAGAATTTTATCTCTTTTTCTCCAATCTTTTTCAACTTTGACTTCAAGAGAAAGGAAAACTTTTTTTTCTGTAATTTCTTCAAGTTCTAATCTAGCCTGTGTCCCGATAATTTTTAAAAGCGAGCCGCCTTTTCCTATCAAGATGCCTTTTTGACTCTTTTGTTCACAGTAGATTGTAGCATATATTTTATCAATATCTTCTTTTTCTTCATATTTATCAATAGTTATGGCGACTGAATGAGGAATTTCGTCCTGCGTATTTAAAAGTATTTTTTCACGTATTATTTCTTCTGAGACATTCCTCATGCTCTCTTCAGTTACGATATCATCAGGATAAAGCTTTTCTCCGTCCGGAAGCTTTTTGAAAATATTAGATATTAGAGTATCTTTATTTCTTCCTGTTTTAGCAGATATTCTTAAAACAGGAATGTTTTTATCAAATAATAATTTATAGGTTACAAGATTTTCTTCAATTTTTTGAACATTTTTTACTTTATCTACTTTGTTCATAACAAGAATAATAGGGATTTCTGTATTTTTAAGCAGATTTTCTGCAATCCACTTATCCCCTTTTCCTGCGGGTTCAGTTCCATCAACGAGAAATAAAATTAAATCTGCATCCGGAATAGCTATTTTTGCTTCATCCATCAGGAATTCTCCGAGTTTGTTTAAAGGACGATGAATTCCGGGAGTATCAATAAAAATAATTTGCCCTTCTTCATTTGTTAAAATGCCTTTTATTCTTTTTCTTGTTGTTTGGGCTTTATCAGTTGTAATAACAATTTTCTGCCCTAATATTTGATTTAAAAGGGTAGATTTTCCGACGTTAGGACGCCCTATTATTGTTACAAATCCGCATTTCATAGATTTAAGTTTAGCATAAAAATAAAAGGTTGTTTGTAACAAATCGTTACAATAAGGCAATTTTAGACTAAATAAGAACTTTTAATATATATAAAAGGGATTTAGGAGAATTATGTCTGAGTATTTAAACACGACACCTATCTATAGAAACATGTGGGAATCAAGTCCTCTCAGCGGTTTTAATCCGATGGCTTTCTTGAACCCGACATCATATGTTTCAGGCTGGGGAAATACCGGCGGATATAATTGGGGCGGCTTTAGCTGGAATGGTTTCAGTGGGACATCAAATTCTTCAACTTCTACAGACTCTACTGCGGAATATAAAGACGGAAAATATTATAAATCATATAAAGATTATGAAAAAGCAAAAGCTGAGCTGGATAAAGCTAAAGCTGAGAAGAAGGTAGCTGAAGAACAATTAATTGCTCAGAAAAAGGAAATAAAAACAGCTATAACAACTGTTGACGATAGTATTAAGCAAATAAAAAAATCCAAGAAAAAAGATGGCTCTGCTGTAGTCGCAGAAAGCAGAAAAGATATGACCTGGGGCCAAAGAGCTTTAAGAACCGCAACAAATATGGGTAAGGGTATTTTGAATACACTCAAAGGCGTTATAGGTTATGAAGCTGATGGTAAATGGAACTGGAAGAAATGTCTTAAAAATGTTGCGATAACTGCAGCGGCTGTCGGGGCTTGCTTTATACCTGTTGTCGGACCTGCTATAGGCGTTGCTTTAGCTGCAACCGGTGTTGCGGCAGGAACAGTTGGTATTGTTAAAAGTTCAATAGAATTAAGTAAGGCTGAAACTGATGCCGAAAAAGATAAAGCACAGCAAAACTTAGGTGCTAATATATTTACTACAGTATCTTCTGCATTAGGGTTGAAGGGAATGGGAAAAGCTTTCAGAACTTCAAGTGTAACGTCAGGAACTGCCGGTGCAACGACTGCTGCAAATAACGGAAGTAAACTGGCTGCAGCTGGAAGAGGTATTTCTAACTTCTTTAAAGATATGACAGTTAATGCTTGGAAGGGAATGAAACAAAATATAGCAAATGATAAAGCTGCCGTTGTTGCAAATGGATTCTGGAAGACATTTGGTTCTAAGTTGTCCAATGCTTTTAAATCTAATTATCATACTGAGAAATTTGAACGTAAAAAGAATGATTTATTAAGAAGTCTTGAAGAAAGAATCCAAAAAATTGATAATGAAATTAGTGTATCTAAAACGGCGAAAGAAGAACTCCTTCTTGTGAAGGAAAAACAAACAATATCCTCTATTATAAGAAGTCTCAAACGACTCAAGAAAAAATCTTCTTGGGATGCTCTTTCCGATAACAAGAAAATAAAAGAACTGGCTAAGGCAATAGAAAGTCTTAAAAAGTCTAAAAATAAAGATTTGCTAGAGACTATCAAAAGAATCAGCAAGGAAAGTGATGATTTGTTAAATAAACTGGATGAACTTGCAAATTTAAAATTGAAATCTATGAGAGAAAAGGCATGGTCATCTAAAAAATATGAATCGGATCTTGATAGTTATACAAGAGGTATGACATTGGAATCTCACTGGTGGAAGCCAAAATTCGGCAATAAATACAAAAAATTGTTAGGTAAAAATTCCGCTTATGGCGCAACGCTGCGCGCTGTAGGAAATGCGGCTGTTGCTCCAGCCGGAGTACCTGCTAAAGTTATGAATACACTGGTATGGCCTATGACATCAGAATATGGTGTATATATGGATGCAGACACTGTAGCTGCTCAATTGGAATCTCTAGAAGCTCAAAAAGCTGAACTGGAAGCTGCGTTAAAAGAGGCTGAAAAATCAGTTAAGTAGATGATAAAACGCTCATTTCACAGTTTTTGCAGTCAAATTTAAGAGGATAAATATTTCCGTATTCATCTTTGAGTGAAAGTCTTTCCGGAGATTTGCACATATTGAGTGCATATTTGATGCAGTGCTTGCAGCGCATTAGAGAAATTTGCCTTTTAGGTTTTTCTTTTTCCGGTGCAGGTTCGGTTACTTCGCATCCGCAGAGTTTATAAAATTCTGCAGCTT
>CALVCR010000017.1 GCA_944326125.1 Candidatus Gastranaerophilales bacterium
CCTGTGGAATCAAAGATTCCTACGTCGCAGACGTAGTGTTCCGCGCCCTGCTCGTATCGCTCACGCGACACGACACCGGCGCTCCACACCGGCTTACGCATAAAAAAAAGCCGTTTCTAATGAGAACGGCTACCAGACTTGGGGAGGAGGTATGAAAAACCATTTGGTTTTCCATACTCTTTATAACGTCAGATAAAACCAAAACTTTAGAAACTTGTGAATAATATCCTACATTTGTACTAGAAAGGTTAAAATATTTTAAGCTGTTATTTGTCATGTACTCGACAATTAATCTTTTTTTGTTTATGATTAGACTAACATTAGCCCGAAATAATTTAAAAGGAGAAAAAGAAATGCAAGTGATATTGAAAAAAGATGTGCAGAATATCGGTGAAGCAGGCGATTTAGTAAACGTTAAAGACGGTTATGCAAGAAATTTCCTTATCCCGAAAAACTACGCAGAAATTGCAACAGAAGGTGCTTTGAAAAATAGAGAACAAAATATTGCAAGAATCAAAGCTAAACAAGAAAAATTACATCAGGAAGCTTTAGCAAAGGCTGCTGAAATTGAAAAACTCGGCACAATCGAGCTTTCTGCTAAAGCCGGTGAAAGCGGTAAACTCTTCGGTACAATTACTACTAAGAGATTATGCGAAGAGCTTAAAGCTCAATCAAATATTGAAGTTGACAGAAAAACAGTTTCTCTCAACGCTCCGATTAACAAAATCGGTGAATATACTATGCTTATCAAATTAACTTCTAAAGTTAAAACTGAACTTAGAGTTGTAGTTACAGCTTCTGAAGTTGTTAAAGAATCAATTGAAGAAGAAGTAGCAGAAGAAACAGTTGAAGCGTAGTTAGCAAAATCCGTTATAAAGACGTGCCGACTGTGAAAACGGGCACGTCTTTTTTGAAGAAAGAGAATAGTTATGAAGCTTAGAACACGGTGTTTTCCATTAGGAGCTCTGCCTTACGAGACAATTCAAACAGCGACAAAAATGGTTGCAAAATTCTTTGAACAGATGCCGTTTCTTGCTGTTTTGCCGAATCTTTCTCCGGAGGATTCCGTTCTCCAAAGAACTCTGGGGAATATTCCGGGCATTATTATCAAAGATACCCGCGTTTCTTTGAATCTTGGTGATGCTTCATATAAAGCAGGTTTATTAAAACTTGATAAAGCTTTTAATAATCCAACCCCTGCAAACCTTGAACCTTTTGCTATTGAAGCACCATTTCTTGAAAAATATCTCCAAATTATTAAAAAATTCCAATCTGCTAATGCGGTAATAAACCTTATCGGACCGTTTACAATTTCTCAGCTGTTAACTGTTGCGGCGGAGGAACATATGCTTGTTGATAAGAATTTTCGTAAGCTTTTTATTCAGTCGGTCTGCGTTAAAGCTTTATGGATGATGAATAAAATTAAAGAATATTGCCCGACCACTGTTCCTATAGTTGTTTTGGAAGAATCGTTATTTGGTCAGCTGGGAAATATTAAACGAGAAAACGAAGATATAACGGTAGATTTGGTTACTAATTTATTTGTACGGGTAGCAGAAAAAATTAAAGCTGCCGGCGGACTTGTTGCAGTTCAGTGTTTGGATAAATGTGATTGGAAAATTCCTATTAATGCCGGTGTCGATATTATATCTTTTGATGCTTATAATAATTACAATAATCTGTCAATAATTCCGGAAAAATTAGTTGAATTTATTTCACGGGGCGGAAAAATAAATTGGGGTATAGTTCCTGTGATGACAGAAGCGATGGTTAGATCTTTGAATATTGATTTTCTCACAAAGAGATTATTCCATTCCTTTGAAGATATAATAATATCGGGCGTTCCTGAAAGATTTATTTATAATTCTTCTCTTGTATCTATTCAGGGTAATGTGGACAAACTTCCGGTTCTTTTTGCGGAAAAAGCAATAATTCTGTCTTCTCAGCTTTCTAAGAGAATACCTTTTAAATCATAGATTTAAACTGGCATTGTTGTCTATGAGTATCGTATTTCTGATAAAAGAATGTGCCATAAGCAGCAGATAAGGATTCATCTCATTTGTGGCGGAAAGGTTCACTTTTGTTTCGTGAATTTCGTTGGTTTCTTCTTTTTGCGGTACGACTTCTTCAATATCAATATTGGTATTCATGGCATGCGAAGAACTTTCGTCCATAAGACTCTTTTGCAGTATTTTTTTAGGAAAGTTTTCGGTGCATGTTATAAGAACATCGACTGAATTTGATGTCGTGAGAGTAAATTCTCCTTTGATATTTCCGAAATTTTTTGTTTGAATGAGGACGGTAAGTTTGGAATTGTTAGAATCCTGTTCTCCTTCGTCCGGAGTGATTTCGAGGTCGAATCCTATGCCTTCATTCAACGGAAGCCATGGCAGGTATAGCATCATTAAACTTTTTAAGTTCTGCGCAGGGCTGCTTGATTCAGCCATGGCTATGCAGGAATTTATTATACTCAAGGTTTCCTGAATCTGTTCATTGCTTAATCCTTGCTTGGAGGCGGAAGCCATAGCGATAATGAGACTGGCTACTGCTTGCTTGCTGTTTTGGAGAATTATCTTTGATACTTCGCTCAAACTCACCATGCCGCTAAACAGCAGTGCGATGGTATCTTTCTGTACATTTTGCTGAAGATTTGCAATTGTAGTATCTATATTTACCCCAGGATTTATCCCCGGATTTTTTGCGGCAGGAGTGGTGTTTCCAAACAGTTCGGCAATAGTTTTCTGATTCTGCAAAAGTTCTTGATTTATACCGGCCATTCCGAGGGTTCCGCCCATGAGCGGGTTGTTTTTGTTCTGGGCAGACATAAGCAGCTGCCACATGTTTTCCGGAAGCCCGAGCAGATTTTTAATAAATATGGCTCTGTCAATTCCTGCAAGATAATTCATTTGCAGGCTCTGGGTAATGTTTTGCAGGTTCATTAAAACATTCTGTGCTGCCTGTTGTTTCAAGTTCGCAAGCGAAGAATCTATTTCGGGTGCAAAACTATTAACTTTGTTATTATTTTCTATATTTTGAAGCTTTTTTAAAAATAATTCAGGGTTCTGGAGACCAAGAATTATTTTGCTTACGCTAAAACCGTCCATAAAATTATTATAACAGTATTTTGAGATAAGTCCATTTAAAGGGGGAAATTTCAATCTATAGATCGATTCTCGAAGTGTCTACAAGCTCAGGCAAGCTAACCTCAAGCGCTTTTGCTACCCTATCCAGAGTTTCTATGGTCGGGGAGCTTGTGCCTCGCTCAATAGCGCCTATAGAATTTTTGCTAAGTTCGGCTCTTTCTGCCAGTTCCTCCTGAGACAATTTTAATTTTGTCCTCAAGAGCTTAATTTTTAAACCTATTTTATTGTTTATATTATTTACTTTATTTGTCATGTTAACAACTATAATAGGTAATTGACAATTATTATTCAAGGAAGTAGACTTGTTATATAAACAAGTTAACTTGTTAAGGAGGTTAGTATGTTAATAGAAAATTTACTTGTTGATTTAAAGTATCCTTGTGTAGGAATAGGAATTGCCGCTGAACAACTGTCAGATAGATTGTCTGATTCCTGGGAGGTGTTCAGCTCTTCCGGAACGGTCGAAGATTTTAATAACCTGCAGGGGTTGTGTTATATGCTGGTTGCGGCTTCTGAGTATTTGAAAACCCTTACTGAGAATTATCAACAAGAAGTCAGGAAGAAGTTCTCGGAAATTACAACAAAAGAGCTCTAGTGAATAAAAAAGAACACCTTAGAAGGTGTTCTTTTTTTAAATGGTACCCCCAAGCGAATTCGAATCGCTGTCTACACCGTGAAAGGGTGTTGTCCTAGGCCTCTAGACGATGGGGGCTTATCGACAATCTCTATACTATCAAATCAATTTTTAATGTCAAGCAATTTGGTTAATTACTTGAATACAATACTTTTTAGTCGTACAATTAGACCAGAAATAACTTAAAACGGGAG
>CALVCR010000018.1 GCA_944326125.1 Candidatus Gastranaerophilales bacterium
AAACTATGAAAATGTCAAAATTGTTTGTACAGACTTTAAGAGAATTCCCGTCAGATGCGGAAGTCATTTCACATAAAATGCTTGTAAGAGCCGGTTATATAAGAAAGCTCACATCCGGTGTTTATAACTACTTACCCCTTATGTGGAGAGTTTTAAAGAAGATTGAAAATATTGTACGCGAAGAAATGGATGCAGCAGGAGCGCAAGAACTCTTAATGCCGTTTGTGCAGCCAAAAGAACTCTGGGAAGAATCCGGCCGCTGGGAAGTATACGGGCGTGAACTTATGAGACTCCGTGACCGCCACGACAGAGAAATGTGCCTTGGACCGACTCACGAAGAAATTATTACATCAATCGCTCGCGACGGTTTAAAATCCTATAAACAGCTTCCTGTTAATCTCTATCAGATTCAATCCAAATTCCGTGATGAAGTCCGCCCGAGATTTGGTCTGCTAAGAGGCAGAGAATTTATTATGAAAGATGCATACAGCTTTGACACAACACAGGAAGGACTCGAAAAAGAATACCAAAATATGGCTCAGGCTTATACTAAAATATTCAAACGCTGCGGGCTTAATACAAAAATGGTGCAATCTGATTCAGGCGCAATCGGCGGAAGTGTAAGCCACGAATTTATGGTTATAACAGATACTGATGCCGGTGAAAATGATGTATTTTACTGCGACAGCTGCGACTATTCAGCAAACTCTAACCACGCAATATCTAACTTACCTACAGACGGGGTAAATATAGTCGGTGAATGGGCAACAGCTAAGATAGTAGACACTCCTGAAACTCATTCAATAGAAGAATTGTGTGATTTCTTAAAAATACCTGCAACTCTTATTGTTAAAACTCTTGTCTATATTGTAGACAAAAAACCGGTTTTAGCACTCATAAGAGGGGACAAACAGGTTGAAGAAACCAAACTTATGAATGCAGTTGGCGGAGTCGATATCCGTATTGCTACAGCAGGTGAAATTGAAGAAATGATGGGTGTAAATGGATTCGATGCAGCAAAAGGTTTCATCGGACCGAACGGTTTAAAAGAATACAACGGATACCCGATTACCGTAATAGCTGATAACACGGTTAAAGAAATGAAGAACTTTGTAATCGGAATTAACCAAGAAGATAAACACGGTGTCGGCTATAACTGGAACAGCGAAGTTCAATTACCGGAAATCGTAACAGATATAAGACTCGTAGAAGCCGGAGAACTTTGCCCTCAATGCGGTAAACCGCTGAAAGTAACCAGAGGAATCGAAGTAGGAAACATCTTCCAGTTAGGAACAAAATACTCTAAGCCGATGAACGCAGTATTTACTGATATTGACGGTAAAACAAAACCTTATATTATGGGCTGCTATGGAATTGGTATCTCAAGAACAGCTGCAGCTGCAGTAGAAGCTCACTACGACGATCATGGTATTAAGTGGCCGCTCGCTATTGCTCCTTACCACGTAATAATTATTCCGGTAAGCACAAAAGATGAAGAACAAATGAAGGTTGCGGAAGATCTTTATAAAACACTTCTTAAGCACGGCGTAGAAGCAGTTCTTGATGACCGTGACGAACGACCGGGAGTTAAGTTCAAAGATGCCGACCTAATCGGATTCCCGTATAGAATAACTGTAGGCAAAGGAATAAGCGAAGGGGTTGTTGAATTTAAAGTTAGAGAAACTAATGAAATTTCTAATATCAAACCCGAAGAAGCAGCTGAAATGGTTGTAACTGCGGTTCATAATTTAAAATAGTTATTAATTAAAAGGCAACGGAGCGGCGGCAGATTCTGCCGCCGCTCCGTCTTATCTATACTAAAAAGAACCTGATACCAATCAGGTTCTTTTTTAATTTCTACTTGTTTAGCGGTTAAAAGCCTGTCATTAACATCAAGCCCATCCCGCTTGATTTATATATAAGCCCGAACTATACACCTTTAATATTAGTAAGGAATATAGTTCACAGTAGTGCTGAAAGAGGAACAAGGGATAAGGAACTAAACCTTTTACCCTTATACATTTACCTCCTACCAAGAAGCTTTTGTAACGCCAGGAAGTAACCCTTGGTGAGCCATCTTTCTTAAGCAGATTCTGCAAAGACCGAAGTCTCTGTGGAAACCGTGAGGTCTTCCGCAAATGCTGCATCTGTTATGAAGTCTAACCTTCGGGTATTTACCCTTAGCTGCTAACATTTCTCTTTTTTGTTCTTTGTTTATCATCGCTTTTTTAGCCATGATTTTCTCCTTTATTACATTTTGTATTTTCTACTTACATCTTAGCATAATCGGGACTTGATAGTCCATCTACGCTATATTAATTACTTCTGAGCGCTCATTCCTTTGAATGGCATACCCAATAATCTGAGCAATTCTCTTGCTTCATCATCGGTTTTAGCAGTTGTGATAATAGATACGTTCATACCTTTTACCAAATCAACTTCTTCATAAGTAATTTCAGGGAACAAAGCTTGTTCCTTCAAACCTAAAGTATAGTTGCCTCTGCCATCAAAACTCTTAGCTGAAATACCTCTAAAGTCACGAATACGAGGTAAAACAACGCAGATTAACTTTTGAAGGAAATCATACATTCTTTCGCCGCGGATTGTAACCATAGCGCCAACCGGCATACCTTCTCTTAATTTGAAAGTTGCGATTGATTTTTTAGCTTTAGTAACCATCGCCTTTTGTCCGGCAATCTTAGTTAATTGAGCTTGAATAGCATCTGCAATTTTTGAGTTGTGAGAAGCTTCACCAACACCCATATTCAAAACGATCTTGTGAAGTTTAGGAATCATAAGGTCATTTTTGTAACCGAATTTTTCCTTAAGTGCTGCTTTTACTTCTTCATTGTATTTTGCTTTTAAGCTTTTTGTTCTTGTCATTTTTCTTTCCTCTTTACTAAGACGGTATTAAC
>CALVCR010000019.1 GCA_944326125.1 Candidatus Gastranaerophilales bacterium
ATCAGGATAAAATGAACGAAATTCTAGCTTACCTTGATCACTACCTCAAAGATCACGCTGAAAACTATAATGTAGCAGAGGCTAAGAATTACAAAGTATCTTTAAAATACAATCCTGATGCTGCAAAATACGCTATTCAGCTTGATTTGTTTGAAAATGAGCACGAAATGATTACGGCTAATATTATTAAGAGTAACGAGTTCAAGAGATTGAAAAACTCTTATCCGCTTATTCGTGACTTCTTGATAGAAGAAGAAAAAGAACTCATTCTTGAATCCGAAAACGGCGAAACCACTATAACTTCTTTTGAACAGCTTCAAAAGATTGTTGATGACAGAGGTCAAAAAGGTTTAGCTATCCAGAGATTCAAAGGTTTAGGCGAAATGATGCCGCAGCAGCTCTGGGAAACAACTATGGATCCTGAAACAAGAACTCTTCTAAAGGTTAACATAGAAGATGCTATGATGTGCGATCAGCTGTTTGACGTACTTATGGGCGACAAAGTTGAACCTAGAAGAGACTTTATTGAAGCTAATGCTGTTTACGCTACAAATATTGATACCTAGTTAATCGGAGTAAACAAATTTTTCTTGGCCGTCATCCAGGATTAATGCGCATAGACGGGCATTTTTGTACTTACCGCAGCCAAGGTCTATGCAGATTTTGCCTTCATCAATATAAGGCTGGTCAAATTCTGTATGCCCGAAGATTACTTTTTGCGGCAAACGGTGTTTGGAGTAAATAAACTTGCTTCTAATATAGACTAAATCTGTTTCATCCTGATCTTCCAGACTGTAATTAGGATCAAATCCGGCGTGGACGAAAAGATATTTATCTGTGAGGTAGTAGAATTTCAAACCCTCAAGAAACTCGCCGTGCACTTTATAGATATTTTCGAAACTCCCGTAGCTTTTAACCGTTGCCGGCCCGCCGTAATTCCAGAACAGGTAGTCATAGTAATCATCGCCCTGTCTTGCGTGAAGATAAGCATACTCGTGCGAACCTATAAGGTAAACACATTTGTATGTTTCGCCAAGTTCTATAATCCTGTCAATAACACCTTTGGAATCGGGCCCGCGATCAATATAATCACCCATGAAAACAAAGATGTCATCAGGGCGCGTATCGATTTTTGATAATACGCTGTCTAATTTCTCCCTTTCCCCGTGAATATCAGTTATTGCTATATATCTTGGCATAACAATATTTTAACATAAAGAACTATCATTTGTAGAATAATACACTGAGAAAAATTTATCAGTTCTTATCCCAATGTTCTTTTACAAGATTTTTAAACATAATTTCTCCTTTTTAATAATTTTACCAGAAAATATTTTCCTTGTAATTGCTATATTGAGGAGTATTAAGCCCCACTTGTACATGTTTTTTGTTTATGTGAGAATAAAATTAACTGGTAAACAGTATAAATCGTAGTAGTAAAGATATAAAGGAAATCGAGACAATGGCTAGAAAGACTCCATTAGAAAAAATCAGAAATATTGGTATTGCCGCTCACATCGATGCCGGTAAAACCACTACAACTGAACGTATCCTGTTCTATACAGGTAAAACACATAAACTCGGTGAAGTTCACGATGGTGCTGCGGTAACCGACTTTATGGAACAAGAAAGAGAAAGAGGTATCACAATCCAATCTGCAGCTGTTACGGCAGAATGGAAAGGACACCAGATTAACATTATTGACACCCCGGGCCACGTTGACTTCACAATCGAAGTTGAACGTTCACTCCGTGTATTAGACGGTGTTGTTGCTGTATTCTGTGCAGTAGGCGGTGTTCAGTCACAATCAGAAACTGTTTGGAGACAAGCTAACAGATACGAAGTTCCTAGAATGGTATTTGTTAACAAAATGGACAGAACAGGTGCTGATTTCTTCAGAGTAGTTGATCAGATTAAAAACAGATTGGGTGCAAATGCATTCCCTATCAGACTTCCTATCGGGGCTGAAGATCAGTTCAGAGGACTTATTGATCTTTTCACAATGAAAGCTGAAATATATACTAATGACTTAGGTACAGATATCAGAGAAGAAGATATTCCAGCTGATATGCTTGAAATGGCTCAAAAATACAGAGATGAACTCGTTGAAGCTATTGCAGCGGAAAACGATGATTTGATGGAAAAATATTTTGAAGATCCTGCTTCAATTACAGTTGACGAATTGAAAAAAGGCTTAAGAAAAGCTGTTTGTGAAAACAAAATCGTTCCTGTAACTTGCGGTACAGCATTCAAAAACAAAGGTGTTCAGCTTCTTCTGGATTCTATTGTTGAATTAATGCCGTCACCGGTTGATGTTAAAGCTATTGAAGGTGAACTTGAAGACGGAACTAAGGTTGAAAGACACTCTTCTGACTCAGAACCGTTCTCAGCTCTTGCATTCAAAGTTATGACAGACCCGTTTGTAGGACGTTTAACATTCTTAAGAGTTTACTCAGGCGTTATCACTTCAGGTTCTTATGTTCTTAACGCTACTAACGGCAAAAAAGAACGTATTTCAAGATTGGTTCGTATGTATGCTGACCAGAGACTTGAAGAATCAGAAGTATACGCAGGCGACATCTGTGCAGCTGTTGGTTTGAAAGATACTACAACAGGTGATACATTGTGTGATGAAAAAGCTCCTATTATCTTAGAAAGAATGAGCTTCCCTGAACCGGTTATCTCTGTTGCTATTGAACCAAAAACAAAAGCTG
>CALVCR010000020.1 GCA_944326125.1 Candidatus Gastranaerophilales bacterium
ACAGGAACTGCCAAACCTTCTGAATCGAAAATTTGAGTCATTCCAAGTTTTTTACCTATTACACCTAGTGTCATGTGTTTTCCTTTCCGACATATATACATCACAGCATGATTTTGCTGCTAGTACCAATATGCCTTTCTTCTTGCGAGCGCTACTGCCTTTACTTTACCTTTTGGAGCTTTTGCCCCCACGCCTTACCTGACGTTGTAGTTCACATTATATGCATAATGCTTATTAAGTTTTCAATTTTGAGATATTAAATACTGAATAATAAGCCCTATAGCTTAACTTCAATATCAACACCAGCCGGTAAGTCCAACCTGCTCAATTCTTCTGTTGTTTGTTGAGTAGGTTCGTAAATATCGATAATGCGTTTGTGCGTACGGATTTCAAAATGTTCTCTTGATTTTTTATCAACGTGCGGTGAACGCAATACACAATAAATACGTCTTTTTGTAGGTAAAGGAATAGGACCGGCTACTTTTGCATCAGTTCTTTTTGCTGTTTCTACGATTTTTTCAGCTGATACGTCAACCAACTTATGTTCGTATGATCTCAAACAAACTCTGATTCTTTGTCTTGTACCTGTCATTTTTAATTCCTTTATTTTTGTATTTTTACCATATTCATCCGGTCTTAAGCCGTATGCCCGGTAGGCTCACTTCCCAGCCCGCCAACCATTTCCGGCCCCGGAGGCTATTCTTTCGACTATAGCACCATCTATCTTATTTCAAACAAAAAACAGTGTCAACAGGGGTTTTTTAGTTTAATTAAGATTTTACAAAAATTTACAAATCCCTCAAAAAATTTTAACAATAATTTTTATTCACAAGCTTTTAAGATAATCGGAGGTTTTGATGAAAATTTTATTTAATACTATTAATAATATAGCTATTTATCAGAGACAACCGGTTCAAAAACAAGCAAGAATTAATAACCAGCCAAAATATGACACGATATCATTTCAAGCAAGAACTCTTAACGCAGTCCCTGAACTGTCAAGAATTACATCTGACAATAAAGTCTTTGAACGTTTTGTAAAACAGGTAATAAATAATCCGAGAAAATCAGGAGAAACCGTAAATAACCTTTTAAAACAAGCAGGTTCAACACCAAACTTTATAAACTGGTATTTACAAAAAGGAGGATACAAGGAAAAGTATTCTGAATTTATCAATAATTATTTAAATAAAGCTAAAAAACCCGAAGATTTACTAAAAATTTCACCAAACTGGGGCATCTGGACATTTGAAAACAAGTTCGGAAACGATTTTTTTATTGGTAATGTGCCAAAAGATATAGGCAATAAACAATCATATAGAAAGCTTGTGGAAAAGTTACTGAAAAACTCTGATACCGGACTTAAAGTAAAAGAATTTACAAACGGTTTATCAGGGAAACGGACTTTTTCACTCGAAACTGACCAACATAAATATATATTAAAAACTCAACAAGATTTTTCACTATATTCAAAAGAATTAAAAAAAGCTCTGGAAAAAGACAAATGGCTTTATGACAGTTTTATAAAAATACATAAAGAAAATGAAAATATGAAATCAGATTCCAGTTACATAAACGCGATGATAGATTTTTACCTAAATTTGAATAATTGTCCTAATGCAGCCAAAATTCATTGTTTTGATGCCAAAACATCTTCAGTATTGTACGATTATGTTGACGGAAAGGAATTGACCGGAAGGCTGGATATCAGAGAGGTCAACAAAAAACTTCCGGATTTAAAGGCTTTGGGAATTGTTTACAATGATATTAATGCTGCCAATTTAAAAGAACAGAACGGAATTATAAAAATAATCGACAGCGGAGAATCCAGTTTTAATGATGTACTTAAACCTGCTGTCCCGGGATTACAAATAGAATTACCTAACTGGTCCGGGAATAGTATACTTTCATTAATTAGCGGAATTAATTACATAAATTTCTAATCGTCTGATACATACAAACGAGTTAATATAAGCAATCTTACACCTTATTGTCAATATTTAATGCCTGATTAAACTTTTTGTAAGATTGTATATAATCTCCAGCTTGTCAGCATCATTTGATAAGCTGGCAATATTTTGATTTATATTTTTTAACAAATCTTCAGGCTCTTTTACATTATTTGTTGCAAAAAGTTCTTCAGACGAAATTTCAAGAGCAGCAAGAAGTTTATCCAAAGTTTCAGCCGTTACAAAATTCTCCCCCAACTCAATACTGCTTAAAGCTCTTTGAGAAATATTTATCATCTCAGAAAGCTTATCTTGAGTATAACCCCTTAAAATTCTCATTCGTTTAATTTTTTTACCTAACTCTTTTTTTATACCCATAATTTACAATTTTAACTTCATTAACATATTTAATTCAGTATTTACAAGTATTGTATATTAAGTTTTGTAAAGCTTGAATGCATTATTAATACTAAATTACAGAGTTTTAGTATTTAAAATTGTAAAAAAGGGGCAATTTTAGATAATCGAAATTCTTTATATATACATAAACAAACACGAGGCAGCAATTAAAAATTTAACACAAGGAAATTAAGAAAAACACAGGGTACTTAGAGAATAAAAGGAGAAGTTATTATGACAGTAATTGACATTTCAAAGATTAAAGATGCAACATTAAGACATTCAGCAGAAGCAGCTGATTTGAATGACACAACTGCAAACCTGGGAAAACTGGATCAATGCGAGTTATCAGTATTTATTAAAGAAGCAGTAAAGAATAATTGTGACCTTGATGCAATAGAGGAATTATGTAATCAAATTGGTCTGGAACATGCAACGGATGATGTAAAAGCCTCTATGGAAAAGCTTAGCCAATTACAAAAACTTGAAAAAGAGTTGGAATATTACAATAACATAATCGAAAAAAGAGATAAAGAAATTAACAAATTAGATAGCAAAATTACAGCTACAACGGCCTCTACAATTGGTTTCTACGCAGGTTCTGTTGCTGCGGGAGCTGCTGCCGGAGCCGCAATTGGAAGTACATTTGCCGGAGTCGGGGCTGCTCCCGGTATGCTTGTCGGTGCACTTGTCGGAGCAGTTGGAGGATTAACCGGGCTTGGAGTATCGGCGAAAAAAGATATTGATAATATTCCTCTACAAAGTGAATTGGAAGTAAAAAAAGCTCCATTTGAGGAGAAAGTGAAAGAAATAGAAACAAAAATGGAAGAAATACAACAATCTTTATAATTTATTATTTATACATAAGGTGTGGCAAAACACCACACCTTATGTAATTTTATCTGTTCCGTATTTGATTACTTGAAATTGTAAACATTTATTATTAACAAGCCTGTTTCTAGCTTGCAATTTTTTTTTTAGCAGAATAAAATATTAGAGGTCGAAGTATATTAAAAGTTCAAGTTTGGAATCTTGAAAGAAAGCAGGTAATCATGAAAGACGGAATTCATCCAGATTATAAAAAAACTGTAATCAAATGTGTATGCGGTAACGAAATTGAAACAGGTTCTGTTGTAGATAACATCACTGTTGAAATTTGTTCACACTGCCACCCTTACTACACAGGGCAGCAGAAAATCCTTGACTCTGAAGGTCGTGTTGAAAGATTTAACAAACGTTACGGTAACAAGTAGGATTAAAAAAAATAAAAGAACCGGATTTTCAATCCGGTTCTTTTTTATATTGACAACCTACACTCTAAACCTGTAAAATAGGCATATGGCAATAGTTTATTTATCATTAGGTTCAAATCTGGGAGACAGGGTCGGATACATTCAGCAGGCAGTAAGCCTTCTGGGTGCTAATCCCAATATTAATATTGTCGCAACTTCTTCTTTTTATGAAACCGAACCATGGCATATGCATTCTGATAACTGGTTTGTAAACGCTGTTATCCAGATTTCAACAACATTGCAGCCGGAAGAACTCTTAAAAGAATGTAAAAATATTGAAACAATGCTCGGCAGAAAAAAGGAAATTTCAAATACTTACTCCGACAGAACTATTGATATTGATATAATTTTTTATGACAACCTTATCCTAAATACTCCGGATTTAACAATTCCGCATAGATTTTTCCATAAACGTGTATTTATGCTTGTTCCGATGCTGGAAATTGCTCAGGACTTTGTACATCCGTTGTTTAATAAGACGGTTGAAAAACTTTATGATGAGATAGAAAACCCTGAAATGGTCTGTTTGTATGGAACAAGATTGTAAAACAAACTCTTCTCGCAGGAAAGGAGCTATCGCTATTATCGGGGCAGGAGCTTCCGGATGTATTTGCGCCTATTATCTTCTTAAGGAAGGATTTGAGGTTACATTATTCGATTCCGGCTCACCGCTAAGAACACTGTTACCCACAGGAGGAGGGCGCTGTAACCTTGCTCATGCGGAATACGACCCTAAAGAGCTTGCAAAAAATTACCCAAGGGGAGAAAAATTTTTATATTCGGTCTTCTCCCGATTTTCTACCTCGGATACACTGGAACTCTTTGAAGAGATGGGAATTAAAACTTACACACAAGAGGACGGGAGAATTTTCCCTGAAAGTAACAGCGCAAAAGATGTAAGAGATAAAATACTTGCACATATTAAAAAGGCTCAATTTGTTAAAGAAAAAGTTTTAAAAATAAAAAAACTGGGAAACGGATACAAGATTAAAACGACTAAAGCCGAATACTTGTTTTCAAATGTAATTGTTGCCGCGGGAGGTCACTCCGGATATGAAATATTAAAAGATCTTGATATAAAAATCATACCGCCAAAACCTTCTCTTGTCGGACTTAACTCTGATTTACACGAGTTATCCGGTGTGGTTATAAAAGATGCCGTATCGAACGATACCGGACTCTCCGGCGATATTTTATTTACTCATTTCGGAATATCAGGTCCGCTCGTATATAAAATATCGTCAATAAAAGCAGGGAGAGAATTTCCTTATTCTCTGAGTTTCAATCTGGCTCCGGAATTAGAAAACCTTCAAGAAATCTTAAACAACAATCCGCACAAAGAACTTAAAAATATTCTAAGTGTCTTTCTGCCTAAAAGAATTGCATCATATATAAGCGGCAATTATGCAGAAACAAAAGCCCATCAAATTGACGGTAAAACAAGAGACTTAATCTTAAACAGAATCCAAAACTTTCAGCTCACAATTACCGGCACAAACAAAGGAGAAGAAACGGTAACCGCCGGCGGAGTAGATTTAAACGAGATTAATTCCAAAACAATGGAATCAAAAAAGTACACAGGGCTTTATTTCATCGGTGAAGTTCTTGATATTGACGGATTCTGCGGAGGGTTTAATCTGCAAAACGCCTGGTCCACAGCTTTTATCGCAGCCGCAGGGGTAATCAATAAATATGGCATATAGCTCACAAAATATCCAAATTGCAAAGAATATGCGATCTAATATGACCAAAGAAGAAGTTAAACTTTGGAACATACTTAGGGCTAAACGTTTTCATAATTACAAATTTAAAAGACAGGTGCCGATTGGGAATTATATTGTTGATTTTTTATGTAAAGAAAAAAATCTTATAGTAGAAATTGACGGCGGCCAACATAATGAAACATTGAATAAAATTAAAGATATAAAACGCACAAATTATCTTGAATCCAAAGGGTACAAAGTTATTCGATTTTGGAACAGCGAAGTATGGGATAATATTGAAGGAGTTTGTGATATTCTTAAAAGGGAGTTGGATTCGTTGTAACCCCCTCCTGCCGCTTCGCGGCATCCTCCCCAAGGGGAGGTAGAAAACTCCGATCTCTCCATGGGAGAGAAGAAATTTCTTACTGAGCCGGAGGTGATGTTAGAAATTTCAGAGAGGGTTTAACTCGCAGTTAAGCACCAACTATTAGCTTTATCTGACTAAAAGTATAAACCATGGGAAATTCTTTGTATTATCCCCGAAATGAGAGAACTGAATCATACCTTTTTTAGTTATACACAAGAATCCTTTCAAAGGATATGTTTTAAACTTGGCGTTATTGGAAGAGTATGAATAGTTATAAAAATATCTGTCAGTATCATTTAATAAAATTATTTTAAAATTTCTGCCTCTTTTTTTAATCTTTAAAGAGTTCGTCGAAGCAGCAAAATCAGAAATTTTTATTATTTCAAAGTCTTTAAAAAGTTCTTGAACTTCATCCTGAGACAACTCTCTCTGATCAAGAATATCTTCATTAAAGGTAAATTCATAGAACTTTAAATCATAATTAGAATATCCGTATAACTTTCCGTCTAAAATGAATTCATACTGGCAGCCGGTTGAGAAAACAAAGTCTCCTTCCGGATTATAAAATTCCGAGTAGCTTCCTGTACCTGCTGAAATCTTTTTTGTGAAATATTTTGAGTCTTTTTTATTAAATTTTGTTGTCCATATTCCGTCAATATAAGAAATCATTCCGCCTTCATTAATGTTTTTATACTGGATTGATTTCATATCTGATGCAAGCACAGGCAAAGCTAAGCCCAAACTTATCATTAAAATTAAAAATGATTTTTTAAACATCTAACCCTCTATTCACTAATCACTATTCACCAATCACTATTATACTACAAATATTTTCCACTTTTAAGAGGAGTGAAAAAGAGGGTAAATATATTAAAATTAGGCTATGAGTAGTATTGTATCAAATTTAATAGAACAAATATCATCTTCCTCTATCGGAGGCCTGAATCAAACCCAGAAGTTTGACCTCGAGGACATGACATTTGCTAAGCTTCTTGAGAAACAAGGATTGAAACTTCAGGAAGCAGATTCTTCAAATGCCATAACAGGACAACTCGGAATGCCGGCCGGTTTCCAAATAGAATCTATTGACGGAAGCGATATTAATATTGATATGCCTGAAGATGATACAAATAAAACTGACCAAAGAAACAATATTACGGATATTTCAGAGCTTGATACAAACCCAAACAATATAAAAACCTCCGATTCAGATAATTTTTTCTCTTCATTATTTAACGGAGACGCCAGAGACACAGCATCAGAAGTGTTTAATTTTGCTCTTAAACATGCTGCAAATCTTTACGGCCAAAACGGGAAAAGTGTAGTTAATAACCTTAAAGATTTTATAACAGACGTTGCCGGCATGGTTTAAATCAGAGCATGCCAATATTTTTTATGTTTGTTATATAATTTTTTTAGAGCCTTTTCAGGCTTTTTGAGGATTAATTGTATATTTTAAATAGCTGTAATTTTGATTTAATAAGGAGGTCAAATGGGCAAAATAGAAATTACACATGAAATTGAAGAAAAATGTTGTGTACACCGCGGTGTAAAAGGTGTGCCTGCTCCAATCCCTCAAGAAGGTGAATGGACTAAATGTAAAGAAATTAAAGACATTTCAGGTCTTACTCACGGATGCGGCTGCTGCGCTCCTCAGCAAGGTACCTGCAAATTAACTCTTAACGTTAAAGAAGGTGTTATTCAAGAAGCTCTTGTTGAAACAATCGGATGTTCAGGTATGACTCACTCTGCTGCTATGGCAGGCGAAATCCTTCCTGGAAAAACTATTCTTGAAGCTTTAAACACCGACCTCGTTTGCGATGCTATCAACGTTGCAATGAGAGAATTGTTCTTACAAATCGTTTACGGAAGAACTCAATCAGCTTTCTCTGAAAACGGTCTTCCTGTAGGTGCAGGTCTTGAAGACCTTGGTAAAGGACTTTGCTCTATGTGCGGTACTATTCACTCTACTAAACAAAAGGGTGTAAGATACCTCCAATTGACAGAAGGTTATATCCTTAAGTTAGGTCTTGATAAGAATGACGAAGTTATCGGATACCAGTTCGTTAACCTCGGAAAAGTAATGGATGCTATCAAAAAAGGTGTTGACCCTAAAGAAGCTTACGAAAAGAATATCGGTACTTACGGCAGATTTGCTGATGCGGTTAAGTACATTGATCCGAGAGAAGAATAGTAAAAAAAGTGACTAGTGAATAGTGATTAGTGAATAGAATTTTGCTAAGAGCTTTTTATTAGTCATAGAGTACGATTATTGAAAATAGTAGAAATTTAGTCTATTCACTACTCATTATTCACTAATCACAAAAATACAACAATCAAAGAAAAGAGGAAATTATATATGACAGTAAAATTTGAAGGACAAGACAGGCGCGAAGCTACTCTTAAAAAAGTTTTACCTGAATACGGGTTTAAATCTTTGGAAGATGCTCGCGAATTATGCCTTTCAAAAGGCATTGACGTTGATGCAATAGTTAAAGGCATTCAGCCAATCGCTTTTGATAACGCATCTTGGGCTTATACTCTCGGCTGCGCTATTGCTATCAAAAAAGGTATCAAAACAGCTGCTGAAGCTGCTGAAGCAATCGGCTTAGGCTTACAAGCATTTGCAGTCCCTGGTTCTGTAGGCGACAGAAGACAGGTTGGTATCGGACACGGTAACCTTGCAGCTATGCTTCTTAGAGAAGAAACTAAGTGCTTCTGCTTCTTAGCAGGTCACGAATCTTTCGCAGCTGCTGAAGGCGCAATCGGTATTGCAAGAAACGCTAACAAGGTAAGAAAAGAGCCTTTAAGAGTTATCTTAAACGGTCTCGGTAAAGATGCTGCTTATATTATTGCAAGAATCAACGGTTTTACTCATGTTG
>CALVCR010000021.1 GCA_944326125.1 Candidatus Gastranaerophilales bacterium
TGTGCTTTTTCTTTCTTTTCGTACTTTTCTTTCTTTTTGCCTCACAACTAAAAAGAAAGAAAAGTACAATCAATTTATACTAAATTAAATTCTATAAACGTATTCTTTAATACTTCATAGCCTTTTAGCATTGTTTTGTAATCTACTTTTTCCGCAGCAGAATGCATATTAAATACATCTGCCAATCCTAAAAGGAACGGCATAAACGTTACTCCGTCAGCATTTTTATTATGGCAGTAAATATGTGTTTCCGCTCCCGCGTGGAATGATGAAATTTCATACTTTACCCCTGCCTTTTCGCAAGCTTTTCTGTAAACATTCTCAACCCTGTCATCATCCGCTTTCTCAAACGGTTTAAGATGGGTTTCAAATTTAATTTCTGCCTCTGCCAAACCTTCATACTCACGGTTGAATTCTTCTACTAATGAAGTCATTATTCCTTTAAGCTCTTCTTCCTTCTCAAGACTTGCACTTCTTATGGAATACGATGCCATACCTAAAGTATTGATAATATTTGTAGCAGACTTATTAACAATCTCTTTTATATAATTGTCAGACTTAACTCCGTCTTCAATAAGCGCAGCAACGGCATTTTGAATACCGCCGGCCACAATTGCACCCAAATTGCAGGAAGTTATTACCCCAGTTTCATCACTATAATATGCACCCTGAGGGAATTTTGCAAGAAGCTCTGCAATAAGTTTTGCAGCATTTAATCTCTTTTCATCTCCTATATCAATACCTGAGTGCCCGCCAATTAAGCCTTTTACAGTGAGCTTTGCATTTGTATAGCTTGCGCCTGAAATCTGGAACTGACCGAGCTTATCAGCATCACATACAAGGATATATTTTGATTTAAGTTTATTATACTCAACATGCTCAACTCCGGACATGTCACACTCTTCATCACGGGTGAACACGACTTCCAAACCCCCATGAGGTATTTCCTCTGCAGTCAACTCTTTTGCAAGCATTAAAGCACACGCTACACCTACTTTATCATCAGCACCGAGAGTTCTTCCTTTTGCTTTCAAGAATCCGTCTTCAAGATAAATTTCTACAAGACTTGAATCCCCGACAACATCCATATGCGCAGACACCATCATCGGCTCTTTTGAAGAATCTGTTGCCGGAACTGTTATATAAACATTTCCGTAACTGTCTTTTCTTGCAGCAATATTATTTTTAGCGCAAAAATCAAGAATCCATTCAATAACCTTTTCTTCTTTTAAAGAAGGGGACGGGATTGATGCAAGATTGTAAAAAATATCTAAAACTTCATTTTCTTTTCTTAAAATATCTAAACTAGCTTCCACTGAAAAACCTCCTGTTCGTTCCGCCGCTGCCTACCCTTACTCTGACTGAGCGAAGGCACTTAGGGCATCTGCCTACATATGCTGTACCGTCTTTATTCTTATAAATCCTGCCGTAAACGTGGCAGCATTCAAACCATATTCCCAAAAATTGTCTTTTTTGCTGTTGATTATTTTCTTCTTCCACGTTTCGTGCCTTTTTGTTTATTATCAGAACCTGTTTTTATTTTAACATCTGATTTTACCGGATAACTATCCGTTATAACAATTTCATTTTTATCAGGTTTAAACACACTCTCCGTCAAAGTTTTGATATAATTATCATTCAAATGTGCGTAATCAAAGATTATAAGCCCGCTTAGCGAATACTTTCTTGCCGCATGAATCTGTTTTATCAAGTCAGATGAAGAACCGTTCATAAAAGTAACAAACAAGCCAGCATACAGCTTGGTGCTCTGGGATTTATTTCTCAAAACTTCTTCCATTAAGCCCATTGCAGTTTTATCATCACAGGTTAAAAACAGAGGTGTAAATCCGTCTACAAAATTATTTATAGACCACGATTTCCAATCCTGAAGTTTTGTATCAAGTGCACTCGCCCTATTAGGGAAAATAACGGCCGTAAGCATAATTTTATTAGCTCTGCATAGGCGGCTTGTTTTCTTTACGAAATTAGTAATTTTACTGCACCTGTAAAAACGCCAGTAATTCCATAGAGGATCTGACGGTTTGAGATAGATCGGATCCACACCATAAGCAGCCTTAAACTCGTTTCTCGCATACGGTGTATACCCCCAGTGAGACATATCAAATTTCGCAAAATTAGAAGCCATAGCCTGCGGATATCTGATATAATCCAGATTTATACCGTCAGGTTTGTATTGAGAAATAATTTCATCCAAAAGTTCATATAAAAATTTTTGAACCTCCGGATTTGCAGGATCGATAAAATAACCGTTGTGCTCTGAGACTGAATATACAATAGCTTGAGACTCTGCATTTCTTTTCTGATAGTTCGCCCAGCCCGGTTTTTTAGCAAGAATATACTCCGGATTTGTTTCAGGCGGTTTATTGCCGACATAAAACGTCTCAAACCATATATGGACTTTCATCCCGCGCCTGTGAGCTTCAGTAACCCATATTCTTAATGGATCAAAACCGACAAAATCTTCGTTTTGCTTAATAAAGCCGTACTTTGCCATAGTCTTAGACGGAAAAATAGTTTTACCATGGTAGTATGTTTCCAAAAATAAGTTGTTAATACCGCAATTATGAAGAGTATCAAGAACCTTTTCTATATCTTTTTTCTGATAATATACAGGTCTTATCCACACACCTTTTAACTCATTAGGATCATACGGGATTACTGTTGACATTGCCATATTTGCATAATCTATAGCTTTAGATGAATATCTTTGGGAATCTTCACTGTTTTTTTGAGCCTTATTAATATATTCTTTTGCTTTATCAATATGCTGCTCAGTTCTTTTTTGATTATAGCTTGAGTTTTGCTGGCTGTAATATGTCATCATATCCTGAACTTCTTTGATTTTTGATTTTGCATTAAAAAGAAAAGTATCAGATGTAATATATGAAGTAATTATGTTTTTGTTTAAATCTATTGATATTTTAGAGCCGACCATTACATTTTCATTAATCCAGGTTTTAGCTCTGCCGTGACCGCTGATTACAAAACCATTAGCAGGGATAAGAGAGTCAGCACCACTGAGAGACACAACAGTATTTCCCACAACAATCGCCTCTGTTCCGAACTCATTCGTATTAGTCCTGTAGCCGAATGAAGGAGTATAAACAACAAGCTGGTTATTTCCTCTTAAACCCGGATAATTCAAACCTTTAAGATTAGTTAATGCTGCGGGGTCGACAACATCTATCTTAAACATTGACTGGTTAAATATAACCTCGTTTTGAGAAAGAACATAAGGAGAAAAAGCATCTTGCGCAAAGCCAATACCGCACAAAAAGAACATTAGTGAAAATATAACTAATAAAAGCTTGCCCCTCATCTTTTATATAATCCCAAATCCTGTATAAGAATATTATAAAACATAACGGAATAAAAACAAGAATTTAATCAAGTCATAAAATTCTTTTTTATCTTCATGTGAAATTTCTGGTATAATAAAAGCTATGGGGAGAATAGTTCAACTTTCAAAAAATGTTATAAACCAGATTGCAGCCGGAGAAGTTATTGAACGGCCGTTTTCCGTTGTAAAAGAACTTGTTGAAAACTCTATTGATGCCGGTGCAACAAAAATAAGTATTGAAGCAGCCAATGAATGCAGAGATCTTCGTGTTGCGGATAACGGCTCCGGTATTCATCCTGACGACATAGTTCTCGCCTTCTCCAAACACGCAACAAGCAAAATTCAGTCCGCAGAAGATTTGTTTGACATTCACACTATGGGATTCAGAGGTGAAGCTCTTGCAAGTATTATTTCTATATCAAAGCTTACCTGTATAACCCGAACTGCTGATTTTGATTACGGAACAAAAGTTGAATGTCAGAATTCCGAGGTAAAAAAATCCCAGACAGGATGCGCAGTCGGAACTATTATGGAAATAAAGGACCTTTTCTATAACCTTCCTGCAAGACTTAAGTTTTTAAAATCCGCTAAAACAGAGTTTTCTTACATAAGTGAATTTATTCAATCTATAGCACTTGCTCATCCGGAAGTCTCATTTGAGCTGAAAAACAACGGCAAAACCGTTTTAAAAACGACAGGACAGGGAAATCTTCTCCAAACGGTTAAAGAAATTTTCAATGATGATACGGCAAAACATCTTAAAGAAGTATTAAAAACAGATTCTTTATCAGGGCTTAAAATGAGCGGATTTGTAAGCACTCCCGATTATACAAGGGCCAGCAAAAAAGATTACTATATGTTTGTTAACTCAAGGCTGGTTAAATGTCCTGTTTTTCAAAAATCTATTGATACCGTATACAAAAATCTTACCGGGAATTCAAGGTATCCTTTTGTAATACTTAATCTTGAACTTCCGGCATCAGAAGTAGATGTTAATGTACATCCGACTAAAAAAGAAGTCCGATATAAAAACCCGAACCAGATTTTTAACTTTATTCACGCTTCAATAGATGATGCCCTTAAATCCATGCCGGAAACACCAAAACCTGAGAAGTTTTTCACAATGGCATCACATTCCCCTCTAAAGGCTATTCAAGGCGGAAACACTGAAAAAACAGAAGACTCGGACACTGTTTATATGAGCGAAAATTCTCCTGTTACAGATCTCTTTATGAAACAAGACTATAGAGAAGAAACTCCTGTGGTGAAAAAGCCTTCTTTAAAAGTAGTAGAACCGCCAAAACCGGTTCAATCAAAATTCATAGAGGTTCCTGACTTCAAAACCGAAGATATTATTATAGGTCAGTATAAAAAAACTTATATCCTTATTGAAAAAGAAGACGGTCTTGAAATAGTTGATCAGCATATAGCGGAAGAACGCTATATTTATGAACAGTTAAAGAAAAACAAAAATATTGACTGCCAGATTCTTTTTATCTCTGACGTCATTGAAGTTTCTCCTTCGGATAAAGAACTTTTACAGAGCAATATGGATAAGTTAAACAGATTCGGGTATGAACTGGATTTTCTGTCTGACAGCGAGGTAATTTTCAGAAAAGTTCCGCAAATATTGTCAAAGGTTCCGCCTAAAGAAATTCTTTCTGACATTCTGGAAAACATGGCAGGAGATATTAATAATATTGAAGAACAAATCTTAATTACAACATCCTGCAAGGCCGCAGTCAAAGCAAATACTTATCTTAACCAATACCAGATGGAAGAAATTATCAAAAACTGGCGCACCTGCGAAAACCCTCACACCTGCCCGCACGGAAGGCCTATTGCTAAGTTCTTTGAACACAAAGAGCTTGCAAAATTTTTCCAGAGAAATAAGTAGGTTTACAATCTAGGAGGTCTCAATCCCTGTTTATTTTTAGACGAGGACGCTTTGCCCCTTTTACCTACAATAACTCTATCGCCTTCTTTTACGACATTACCTTTAATCTCTGTATAAGAATCATCGCTTACACCTGTTTCAACATTAATTCTTACCGGCTTAATCCCTTTTTTAATCCAGAGCCCTTGCTGTTTATATTTCTGTCCGTCAGAATACGGAGTAAATTTTAATGCTATATTCGGAACACAAAGTACATCTTTGTTTTCTGCAGTTATAATTGAAACATTCGCAGTCATACCCGGTTTTAGTTTTAAGTCGCTGTTATCAACAGTAACTATAACGGAATAAGTTACAACATTGGAAACCGTTGTAGGAGATATTCTAACCTGTGTAACTTTTCCGTAAAATTCACTGTTAGGATAGCCGTCCAAAACATAAGTAACATTCTGACCCTCTTTAACATCACCAATATCGGCTTCGGATACATTAACTTCTATCTGCATTTTTTCCAAATCCTGCGCAATAGTAAATAATTCCGGAGCCTGAAAACTTGCTGCAACCGGCTGCCCGAGGTCGATTTCACGAGAAATAATCATCCCGTCAACAGGAGCCGTAATTTTTGTATAGTTAAGGTTAACTACAGACTGATTGTATTGAGCAGCTCTTTGATTAATAGTTGCTCTGGCAGCATTGACCTGTGCAAGAGCCCCCTTGTAATCGCTCTCTGCCTGATCAAGTTCGCTTTTCGGAACAAAACTTCTTGCATAAAGATTTTTATATCGGTTATAAGTCTTTGTTGCCATCTCTAATGTAGCCTGCCTGTTTGCTAAATCTGCCTGAGCAGATGCCATGGAAGCATAGTTCTGGTCAACTGTTGCCTGAAAAGTTCTCGGGTCAATCTCGGCAAGAAGCTGGCCTTTTGTAACTTTGGAGTTAAAATCCACATATATGGCGCTGATAAGTCCTGATACAGTGGAACCGACACTGACTGTGTTTACCGGATTGATTGTCCCCGAAGCCTCAACCACCTGAGTAATTGTCCTTCTCTCTACCGGCGCTGTTATATACCGAACTCGGTTTTTAAATTTTACAAATGCGGTAATGCAGATTATTAATATAATAACAACCGGTAATATCAGGTATTTCTTTGTCATAAAATCTTGTATTTTCATCAGACTGTTTCCTTATTAGAACCTTTTTTAAGTTTTTTAATTGTTTTCTGGTTCTTTTTATCTTGTTTCAATTCTTCTTTTTGGTAGGTTTTAACATCTTCAACAGTAAGGGTTTCTTCCTGCGGAAGCGCTATTTCTCTTTCAAGCGTAGCTCTGGCTACGTTGTAATTATAAATTGCCTGAACATAAGAGTTCTGGGCGTTGTTATAGTTCATTCTCGCATCCTGTAGCTGGATATAATCTCCAAGTCCTACTTCATACCGTCCGTCAGCAAGTTCAAGGTTTTCAAGTGTCTGGCGGACTTTTGTTTCTAATAGCGGGATCTGTTTTTCAAGCTGAATCATATTTACGTAAGCTGATTGGATATCAAAATACAAGTTCTGATTCAGCAAATCAACTTCAGTCTTTGTAAGAAGAAGATTAGAATTAGCTATATCAACCTGATGCTTAACCTGTTTCATATTAAATGTCGTACTTAAACTTAATCCGACATTCATACCCGAATCGTAATATCCTCTATAATTAGAGTAACCGTAACCGACTCCGCCGGTGAGTTCAGGAAGATACTGTCTTTTTGTATAAAGTACATTCTGTCTCATAGCTTTAAGAGTCGCATTCAAAGCCTTTAAGTCAGGCCTGTTTTCTTTTGCTATGCTGACTGACTTTTCAAATGTATAAGGATATTTTTGAAACTCATAATTCTTTAAAACATCACTCTTTTCAACCGAAGTTGAGTAAACAGCATTGCTGACATCCGGCGGAAGCTCGAGAAGTTTTGAGTAGTTATCAATATTCCTTAAACTCATCGGAACATAGGGATTATTCAGGTTAAAAGTTTCCGTATTCTGAATACTGTATTCCGGTGCGTAAGCAACATACATTGAGTTATTTAAGTCAACAATCGCGTTCTTATAAGTATTTTCAGCGTTTACAAGCGCTATTTTAGAATCGCTTAAGTTTACTTCAGCATTTACCAAATCAATTTTTGAACGGATTCCTTCATCAAAATAAGCCTGCGTTCTTTGATAGTTTCTTTCGTTCATTTGAACATTGAGTTTTTCTACTTCCATCAAAGATTTTGCCGCAAGAACTGCATAATATTTCAGCTTAACATCAAAAATGGTTGTCAAAACGCTTTCGTCAAAATCAAATTCGGCAGCAATCCTGTTAAACTTTTCCATTCTGACATCAGCCATTGTTTTGCCAAAATCCCATAAAAGCTGAGATAAAGAAGCATCAAATCCCGGAAGGAGTCTTGTATCATAGCTCTGATGTCTTCTTTTTCCCATATTCTGACTATAAGAAACACCTACCCCAATAGTTGGGAAATAAGCAGACTTTGCCATTCCGACATTACTCTTTGCAATATCCATATTAAGAATATATCTTTTAATAACAGGACTGTTATTAAGCGCAATTTTTATACAATCATTGAGCCCCAATGACGCATTTTCTTCTATTTTTATATTTTGTATTGCATCCGCCCTTAAAGCCGTAAACAGCATAAAAAGAAGCAATATAAGCTTAATTTTCTTCATATGACTCTGTATTCATTTTAGACCCACCTCATACACATTTTAAACGATACGAAAAAAAATATGTTCATTTTTTTGGATGAAATAATTCTACCGGCGGCAGGCTTGCGGAGATATTCCCCAGTGGAGTTTATTTCTTAAAATACTATAAAACCTTTCCTCCTCAAGGAAAGCAAGTAAAGCCTTCTTTTCTGCTTTTTTAATACAAATCTCTTTTGCCAAAACAGCCTCAAGCCCGTCGGCAGAAACAGTAAGTCCTTCATCCGGTGTCTTAACCGATATAACTTCACCTGCCGGAACAACAAGAGGTCTTGCATTCAAAGTATGCGGACAAATAGGAACAATCGTTACGGCATCCAATGTCGGATACAAAACCGGCCCCCCTGCCGAAAGCCCGTATGCCGTTGAACCGGTAGGAGTTGAAATAATTAATCCGTCTGCAATATAATCACATACACACTTTTCATTAATCTCAAGGAAAAACTTTGATGTTCTTGCAGGATTGCACCCTTTTATAACAAAATCATTCAATGCAAGATCTGAGCCTGATGTCAGCATTAAACGTTCTTCTAAATTATAATTACCACACAAAACTTCTTTTATAACACTCTCTATTCCGCTTGAATCTGATTGAGCCAAAAAGCCAAGCCTTCCGATATTTACCCCCAGAACAGGAACTTTATACGAAGAATAAAATCTTGCAGCATTTAAAAGAGTTCCGTCACCGCCGATTACAACCGAAAAATCTCCGTAATTCTTCATCTCGCGAAGTTCAAAAGAAGCATATTCAACCCCGTTTTCAGACAAAGCTTTCTCTACATTCTGCAAAGCTTCTTTATACCCCGAAATATCTTTGTTATAAATGACATTTATTTTCATAAAAGGATTATATCATATAAACTAATTTTACAAAAACTTTATGAATGGTATAATAAAAGGGATTTATCAGTTTATATAAGAGGCAGATTTTATGATAGAAATGAAAGTAATGGGTATAGCTCTTGATGTGAGAACAAACTCTCCTATAGTTGTGCTCCACGATTTAGACAATAGAAAAGCCCTTCCTATATGGATAGGCTCAGCTGAAGCAAGCGCAATTATAAGAAAGATAGAAAATCTTGTAGTAGCAAGACCTATGACCCACGATTTGATAATAAATATTATTGAAAAAGCAGGCTACACTCTGGACAGAATAGAAATAAACGACGTAGAAAAAGACACCTACTATGCAACTCTATTTTTAGTTAAAGGAGATGAGACTCTTGAAATAGATGCCCGGCCTTCTGATGCGATTGCAGTTGCAATGAGAGCGGAAGCACCTATTTTTGTTACGGCTAATGTACTTATGAACGGTTCCGTTTCTACTGATTCTGCCAAGGATGAAGAAGAAGCTCAGGAGTTTAAAGACTTTATCCAGAATATTAAGCCGTCTGATTTTGAAAAGCTTATGAAAGGCAAGCACGAAGAATCCGACCAATAGGGGGGGGGTAAATATAAGGGGTAAATATAAGGGGTAAATGAGTGGGAAGGTAAGTATTTCCTCTTAAATAACTCCCAGAGATAGTTTCACTTAAAACAAAATGCCGGCACATTACCCCCGAAGCGCGAGAAGTAAAGAAAAACAGAAAGAGGAATATATGAGAATTAACAGCAATTATGAAAATCTTGAACAAAGCTACCTGTTTTCAACCATAGCTAAGAAGGTTAATGACTACACTGCGGCTCATCCGGACAAAAAAGTTATCAGACTCGGAATTGGTGATGTAACAAGACCTTTATGCAAAGCTGTAATCTCTGCGCTTCATAAAGCTGTTGACGAAATGGGGGCTCAGGAATCCTTCAGAGGATACGGCCCTGAGCAGGGTTATGATTTCTTAAGAGAAGCTGTTAAAAAGTATTATTCCGGAAGAAATGTTGAACTTGAAATGGATGAAATTTTTATTTCAGACGGAGCAAAAAGCGATGTCGGAAACATCCTTGACCTGTTTGACACTTTAAATACGGTTCTCGTTCCTGATCCCGTATATCCTGTTTATGTAGATACAAATATTATGGCCGGACGTGAAGTAATTTTTGCGGATGCAAACAAAGAAAACGGATTTCTTCCTATGCCGGATAAAAATATAAACGCAGATATTATCTATATTTGTTCACCAAACAACCCGACCGGAGCAGTTTATAACAAAGACCAGCTTGCCGAGTGGGTTAAATACGCAAAAGAAAAAGGTGCAGTAGTTCTTTTTGATGCGGCTTACGAATGTTTTGTATCGGATGAAAACCTGCCGAGAAGTATTTACGAAATTGAAGGCGCCAAAGACTGCGCTATAGAATTTTGTTCGCTCTCTAAAACCGCAGGATTTACCGGTACAAGATGCGGTTACACAATTGTTCCTAAAGCACTCGGAGCATTAAACAAAATGTGGCTCAGACGCCAGACAACAAAGTTTAATGGCGTACCTTATATAGTTCAAAGAGCTGCTGAAGCTGTATTCACGGAAGAAGGACAAAAAGAAATCAAAGAAAATATCGATTATTACAAAGAAAATGCAAAACTCATATCAGATACCCTTACAAAATGTAATATCTGGCATGTGGGAGGAAAACATTCTCCTTACATCTGGTTAAAATGTCCAAATAATATGAATTCCTGGGACTTTTTTGACTACCTTCTAAAAGAAGCCCAAATTGTAGGAACCCCGGGAGCCGGCTTCGGCAAAAACGGAGAAAACTATTTCAGACTGACTTCTTTCGGTTCTAAAGAAAATACCCGCGAAGCAATGGAAAGATTTGCAAAAATCTTCGGATAATTATAATTAAGAAATAAAGGGGCGGGATTGATTCTCAATCCCGCCCCTTATTTTATTCTTAAATTTATCTCAAAAATTTACCTTAAAGATTGACCCCCCAAAATTTACCCCCTTAGAACATCAGCCTGAATAACAGGAATCTCTTATTCAATTTTTCTGAGAATTTCTTAAGGTTAGCAATTGTATCTGAAGTATCTTCTACAATCTGCTTGAGGTTCTCTTCATTTTCCTCACCGTTAATTGTTTCAAGAGCCTTATTAACCTGACACATTGTTGCATTAAAGTTATCAACGGAATCAACAAATTTCTTTTTGAGTTTTTCATCTTTGCTCATTCTGTTAACAGTAGTTGAAAGCTCGTTTAAGTTTTTCATAATACTGTTAAGATCTTCCGCAAACTCTTCTGCGTTAATAGAACCGATAATCGGCGCTAAATTCTTAGACATGCTTGAAATAGCTTCTGCAGTTTCATAAAGTGTAGGTTTGAATTTTTCATCCGTAATAATACCGTTAATATTAACCGCAAGTTTATTAAAGTTGCTTGAAACATCAGTCATCATCCAAACAAGAGCATCTAAATCATTCTTAGATGAGTCTATAAGTTTTTCAGCTTTTTCCAGTGTTGTTGTAGCCTGAGCCGTTAAGTTCTTGAAGTTTGTAACAGACTGGGTAATTTCAGCTATCATCTGGTCATTCAAGAGTTCATTAACAATTTTATTTGTTTCTGTCAGAGATTCAGCAGCTTCGTACTGAAGTTCCATAAAGTCCGCAATTCTCATCGGTTCAATTATTGTATACGGAGAAGTCTGATTCGGATAAGGAAGCGGTGTTTTATCCAGAGGAGCTATTCTGAGTTTCTTTACGCCATTTTGGCTTACAACCTGACCGGTCATAAACTTAGGCAAAATAAGCCCCGGAAGGTTTACAACATAATCTACTTTATACGCATAATTTGTCTTAATTAAATCTTTTACTGAATCCGGAACAAGTTTAGAAGACATAATCTGGGATTTTTTAACTTTTCCGACATCATAATATTTTTCATCAAGCATAATTTCTACATCAGTATCAGCCGATAAAATATCTTTTCCTGTGACAGGAATATATACGGAACGGATTCTCGGCGGAGTAATTTCTAAGAACTGTTCACCGATTAAACCGGACTGCTGAATAGAAAGCATTGAAGCTTTAGGAATTGTTATCCCGGGTTCTGTTATGACAAATCTCAATTTAACATAGCTGGACTCATTTTCAACAACGGGAATAATTTCTTCAACCTGTCCGACTCTTAACCCCATCATCTGAACGCCGGAGCCCGGTCTCATACCGTTAACATCTTTGAAATAAACCTCAATTCTTTCTGCGGAAGAAAAGGAACGCCCCTTTATCCACAATACCGTAAATAAGAATATAGCTAATGCTACAAGTGTTAATACTCCGACTTTAAAAGATGATGAAAGTTTCATATACTATAACCTCATTAATTCATTTTCATAGGTCCGTCCAGCGACGCATTGACAAACTGTTTTGTATATTCTGTCTTCTCTTCACAGAGTTCACCCGGTGTTCCTTCAAACACTGCTCTACCATTATACAACATCAATACAGAATCAGAAGTCCTTCTTATTGTGGACATCTGGTGAGTAACTACGATTGACGCGGCATTCGTTTCATTCTTGAGACGCACAATATAATCTTCAATTAAGGTTGAAGAAATTGGATCCAACCCCGCCGTAGGCTCATCATATAAAATAATTTTAGGCTCGGTAACAATCGCACGCGCAAAACTTACACGCTTCTGCATACCGCCGGAAAGCTCGGAAGGATATTTATCCTCAATACCGGATAAACCGACCAGTTCAAGTTTTTCCGCAACAATTCTTTCCAAATCTTTTCTCGTATACTTCTTCCTTAACTCTTTTCTTTCCTGAAGAGCAAAAGAAATATTGTCAAAAACGTTCAATGAATCAAAAAGAGCAGAATACTGAAAAACCATCGCAATATCGCCGCCGGTTGTAATGATTTCACCGGAATCTTTCTCTAAAAGACCGCTTATAAGTTTTAAAACAGTACTTTTTCCGGAACCGCTGAAACCTATGATTGACAGAATCTTCCCGTCATCTACTTTGAACGACAAATTATCAATTATTGTTTTCTTATCAAAAGCTTTTACAAGATTTTTTACTTCTATACTCATTTATATTTATCCGTCCTTTAATAAAAGTAAACCGCTGCAAAAATTAAATCAAGTATAACAATCGCAACAAACGACCAGACTACAGCCTTTGTTGTCGCTATACCAACACCTTTAGCGCCGTCTTTTGCTCCCATTCCGCAAGAACAGCTTATTAAAGATATTGCAAAACCAAAACTTATGGATTTTAAAATTGAAACATTTAAATCATGCATGCTTAACCCAAACCAAACAGAATCAAAATATGCCTTGTACGTTAATCCGGATGTAACATTTGAAGCCACCGCCCCGCCCAATATACCAAAGAGAGATGCAACTATAACAACCATCGGCATCATAACAGTTCCGGCAATTATTCTCGGGGTGAAAAGATATTGTACAGGATTAACCTTTAATACCTTTATAGCATCAATCTGTTCTGTTACCTTCATCGTCGCTATTTCAGAAGCCAGAGAAGAACCTATCATTGAAATAATTGCAAAACCTGCCATTATAGCACCCTCTTCTCTTACCGTTAAAATAGCCATCAGCATTCCCACAAAATTGCCGCCGCCCTGTTTAACCATTTCACCGGCCACCTGCATAGCAATAATTATTGAGGTCATGCCTACAATAGACAGCGTAATCGGAAGAGATGAAACCCCAAAACGGGAACATTGGTATATAATTTCTTTAAATGAGGCATTAAAACTTTTCAAACCTTTTAAAACCTCAATGCCATACGTCATAATTTCGCCTAAAGTCGATACAAAATCCCTTATTTCCGCTTCAAGCATTTTATATAATTTATAAGTATATGTAGCTTTATAATATATTTTCATCTCTACTCTTTTTAAAAATTATATCAAAGAATGAAATTATTTAAAAGAAGATGATAAATTATTTTATTCATGCTAAACTTATACAAAGACAGGAGTTTTAGAAGGGAGAACCGGAATAACATGTATGGATTAATTTTAGCAGGCGGATCAGGAAGCAGACTTTGGCCTTTGTCAAGAGAATTATACCCGAAACACCTTCTGAATATTATTCAGGATTCCGAAAGTCTGCTGCAATCCACATTTTCAAGACTTAAAGAATGCATGCCGGAATCAAATATCATAAGTATGACCGGTGTTAAGCATTTTTCCAATGTAAAATATCAACTCTCTTCTGTTGCGAAAAATCCGATAGTTTTGTCAGAACCTATATCTAAAAATACAGCTCCAGCAATTATACTTGCAACTAAATATATTACGGAAACATCTAAAGAAGATCCGGTAATCCTTGTAGTACCTTCCGATCACTTAATCAAAGATGTAACAGGTTTTGTTCAGACTGTTAAAGAAGGGGAAAAACTTGCAGAACAAGGTTATATTGTTACTTTCGGAATAAAACCGTCTTACCCTGAAACAGGATATGGATATATAAATTCCACTGACGGAGTTAAAGTTAACCGATTTGTCGAAAAACCTGATGAAGAACTTGCTAAAAAATATTTAGCAGACGGTCATTATTACTGGAATGGCGGAATCTTTATGTTTAAGGCTTCTACACTACTAAAAGAAGCTTCCAAGTGCGCTCCTGATATTTATGAACTTTTGAAGAATTTTGATTTTACAAAATCTTCAGAAATTCCGTTTACGGAATTTGATAAAATGCCAAATATATCAATTGATTATGCTGTAATGGAAAAATCAGACAAAATCGCACTTGTACAACTTAAAAGTGATTGGAATGATTTAGGCAGCTGGAAATCAATTTATGATGTTAATAAAAAAGATAAAAACGGAAACGTTATGATAGGCCATGTTCTTGATGAAGACTCCAAAAATTCTCTGGTCTATTCATCATCTAAACTTGTTGCTACAATAGGACTTAAGGACACTATTCTGGTAGAAACTGAAGATGCTATCCTCGCCTGCAAAATGGAAAAATCTCAGGATGTAAAAAAAGTATATGAATCTTTAAAAAAACAAAATGACGAAACCCATAAAGTTCATAAAACAGTTTACAGACCATGGGGATATTATACGGTTCTGGCTCAAGGCAACGGATTTTTAACAAAAATGATTCAAGTTAACACAGGACAAAAACTTTCAGTACAATCTCATAACCATAGAAGTGAACACTGGGTTGTACTTGAAGGAAAGGCTAAGGTTGTACTCGAGGGAAAAGAATTAATTTTAAGCCCGGGACACAGTGTTGATATTCCGGTAAAAGCAATTCATTCACTGCAAAACCCTTTTGAAGATGTTTTAAAAATTATTGAAGTTCAAAAAGGCGACCTTCTGATAGAAGAAGATATCATTCGATACGAAGATATGTACGGAAGGGTATAATCTTTGAGTTTTCCTGCTTTTTATTGCTCTAACTGTCTTCATCCTCAAAAATTGTTTTTTTTATTCGTTTAGGGTATAAGTATAGTATGAAGAAGAGTTTGTTGGGGAGTATAGTTTTATCAATATTATTAATGCCTTTGGGCGGAGTTTATGCTGCATCATCCGACGTGGTAACTCTTGATAAAAAAGATCTGGAAAAACCTCAATATATGGAATACGAAAATCCTGCCGCACTAAAAGGAACTCTTCTGATTAACGATTCAGAAACACTTGCAAACATAATTGAAGAACAAAAAGAACATGATTTAAAAGATCTTGAAAAACTCTGGCAGGGAACGGTCGAGAATAACAGAGTTATAGAATTTGCACTGAAAAAACTTGCCACGCCGGAATCTCAACGAAGAATACATTCTTCGTTAATGGCAAAAACTCTTTCCGCAATTGTTTCGGGCGCTTCTTTTGTTCCATGTTTAATGGGTGCAGATCCTACAATTTCAACCTCTGCATTCTCCGCCGGAAGGCTTGCTATGGGACTTTTGAACAGAAAGAATGTTCCTCAGGAAACCCCGCTTACAGATACGGAGTTAATTGAACTTGCAAGCATGGTGGAAGAATTACAGGATTCATTGGTAAGCTCTTATTACAATTATAAAAATACGTTAACGCAGCTTAAGGCAACAAGAGCCAAAATGCTCCTATACAGCAGAAATTATTCCAAAGCTGTTAATAGTTCTGATATCCTTGAACTCGCAATATCATCTTCTCTATATGATTCCATGAGACTTCAGGAATATAATCTTGAACAGTCAGCAAAAAAATATCATATCCAGCTTCAAAGACTTGCCGGCAAAAAAGTTGTAGATTCTCTTGATATGTACCAGTATGATTTTAACTCTGTTTTATACAAAGATGATACCAAACTGCCTGAAAAGAAAGGGAAAAAGAAATGAAAAAATACCTTTCTATAGTTCTAATATTTTTAATAACAACCCAGTATTCATACGCCGGAATAACTCTTGACGACATAAAAGCACCTAAAGAAATTTTTTATCGTATGGGAACAACAGATACTCCGGAAACCAGAGTTGATTACAATATAGAACCGATTATCAAACCTAACATTCAAAAAGAAGAAAAAAAAGAATCACAAAATCTAACTTATGCAGATCTAAGTATCAAGAAAATGTCTCTTGAAATGTCAAAATCCATTGATATAGATTACAACGAAATGCAAAGTGATCTATCTCTTCTCTGGCAGGGAGCTGCAATGCGGAGTGATACTATTAAGTTTGCAATCTATAAACTATCAAATCCGGACAGAGATAAGCCTGACAGCGGTGCAGTAAAAAAAGTGCTGACAACTATTGCAGGAATGTCAACCTTTATTGGAGCCGGAATGGGAAACCCTGTTCTTGCAAGCGCAGCTTTAATCGGCGGAAACACTCTCGGAATTATGTCTCAGGATGCGAAAGCCCTTAATTATAAATATACTCAAGTGACAGATGCTGATATGATCATACTTGTAAGGAAAGTTGAAGATCTTCAGCAAAAAGTCGTTGATATGTATTATGATTATATGACATCAAGACAGCTCTATGATATGACAACAGGAATGGTTGAAAAATGCTATCGGAATTATCAAAACTCGCAAAAACTTTCTAAAGAAGTAATATTAATAACAGATACATTTTATCGGGATGCGCTGGATGAGCAGCAAAAAGCAAGAGGACAATTCTTTGAAAAACGGTCCCGACTTGAACAGCTGGTAGGAAGTGACGTGTTTAGAGACTTTGAGGCATCTGTTGATAAAAGATTAGGAAAAAGTACAGAGAATGATTGATTTTCCCCTCTGTAACCTTTACTTTTCAGCTTAAATATGATACTTATAGATTATTAGAAGGAAGAGCCATGTTTGAAAAAAATCTGGAGTATATAGATAATCTTGCGCTAAAACGTCGACTGTCCCGAATTTCTGTAGAACAATCCAGGGTAGGGATTTCTTATTGCGTAACACCTTCAAATGATTACATTTTACTTAAAGACGATGTTCCTTCTGATGATCTAAATAACCCTCGCGAAGCTATTCGTGAAATGCTGAAGAAAAATATCAAAAATGAAATGCATTCTAATGATATTATTATTACTTTCGGTATAGGGCTTGGATATCTGTTGGATGAAGTATTTAATACCTATCCTTCCAGAATTTTTGTATACGAGCCGGATGTTAACTTTTTACATTTTGTTTTGAATAATGTTGACATCTCTCAGCATCTCGCAAGCGGAAGAGTATATATTACAAACGATTTGGACGAACTGCTTGCAAAACTCAACTCTTCTTTCATAACAAAAGACAAGGTTGAAATAGTTTATCTCCAAAATTATGCTGTTTCTCATAACAGAGATCTTCTTTTACTGACTCAAAAAGTATACGATACCTGCAAAAGCAAAATGGTTGACATCAATACTATTACAAAGTTTTCAAAAAGGTGGCTGGGAAACACAATAATTAATATGGCTAGAATTAGCAATTCTGATATTTATAAATTGTCAGATCTGGAAGGAAAATTTTCCGGACAAACCGCTTTAATAGCAGGAGCCGGACCGTCTTTGAATGATAATATTGAACACATTCAAGCCAACAGGAACAATTTTATTATTTTCTGTGTAAACAAGGCGCTTAAATATCTCCTTCAAAATGGCATAACACCTGATTTTGTTGTTTGTCTTGATGCTGCAAACATGAAAAATACTATAGGTGACTCCGGTTCTCAACTTGAACGCATTAATTGTATTATGGACATACGAACAGATTTTATCTTGACGTACATGTCATTCAATAAGATATTTATGAATTTTTCAAACACTGACTTTTTAATGACAAAACTCGCAAAATTCAATAATAATATTAAATTCTATGAATCCGGAGGCTCTGCAACAATTCTTGCCTTAATATCCGCAATCAAACTGGGCTTTTCAAGAATTGTACTTGCAGGATTAGATCTTGCATTTAAGGATAACATCATTTATGCAAACGGAGAGCAAATGAACAGAATCTCTCCGGAACAAATCGCCATTGATGAAACTAAAAAGAATCTGGTGCGAATCAAATCTGTTAACGGAGGTATGGTATATACAAGAGAAGATTATGAGGTTTATATACACCATATCGAAAGTATTTTAAGGGAGCTAAACTATAAAGAAGTATACAACCTCTCAACCTTTGGGGCATATATTGACGGAATAACAACTGTAAGGTTTGAAGACTTAAATCTTTGGGGAAATTCATCTTCAAATCCTATTTCTTCAGTTGAACCATTTAAGTTTGACTTAAAAGACTTTATGAAAGATGAATTTTATCATATAAACAGCATAATTGCTCTTCTTTCCAAAGGGATATTTTCTCCCGCTCTTGTTTCTTCAATTGTTCGTTCCGTATTCATATACCAGTACATGCAGGCGGATATCTTAAATGTACTTCAACGGAACTTTGATCCGACTCTGGCAGAAGATTTTGTAGAAAAAACGAAATTTGCTATAAAAAAAATTGTTGAACTCTTGCAAAAATACAAATTAATTTAATAATTTAATGAATCATATAAAGGGCATTTAAACCTAAAACCTTGTCTTTAAGGCGCTTAAATCCTTTTCCGTATATGTATTTCATCTGCTCAACAAGATTTTCTTCAACATCAATCAGATACATATCGTGAACAATAAATTCTTTTATTATAAATACAATACTTTTATTCTGTGTCCAAATAATATTAGTATCAAACAAATCATTTTTAAAAGAAGAAATCTTTCCTACCACACCTTCTGAATCATCAGCAGCAATAACAACCATCCTCCCGCCAAGTGACATTTCAATATCTCTTGCAAAAGCGTGTTCAAAAACAAGTCCGAATTTCGATGAAAAATTATCATATCCAACAATTCTTATCTCAACGTTTCTATTGTATGCATTCAAAAGCTCCTGCTCAAAAATTTTAAAATCCTGAGACCAGATTTCCATATAAATTTCTCGTTTAGCATTTTGAATAACTTCAAGGATTTTATTTTGAATGTTTTGTTTACCGGAAACTGTTATAATAGGTTCATTATAATCATCTTTAACTTCCGGAAGGTGCTTTTCAAGATAGTTTATTGTAGAAGTCATCTTTCTTTGATAACTCGAAAGAATCTGTTTAGGCTTAACAGGAGTATAAGAAACAGGCTTTGTGTTTGTTGAAGCTACGACATTCTTCTCTTCAAGAGCTTTTAGCGTATCATACGTTCTTGATTGAGGAATATTAGCGAGTTTGGAAACTTCATATCCCGTAGCAGGGTGTTTTTTCAAAAGCGCAATATAAACTTTTGCCTCGTAACTGTTAAAACCTATTTCTCTAAGTTTTTCTACCAAATCCGCCATAAATAGATTTTAACAAATTATTCTTCCTGTTGCAAATTATCAAGACTGCTTTTATATTCAATAAGTTCTTTGAATTTTTCATTCATAATTTCTCTGGCTTTATTTGCCTCGGAATCGTCCTTCAGAAGAATTTGGTTAATCAAATCCAAGACAGTTGCATTAGAGGTTAGGATTAAATTCATATTATTGACTTTATCTGCAGCCAGGCCGGATGTCTGTTGTTTTGCCTGTATAGTAGCCGCATCAAAAAGAACCTGTCTGTTTCCGTATGGATTGTCAGTACACGCCTTTTTAACACTGTCAAGAGAAGAAAGTAGAGGTGCTATTTCTTTTTTACTGATTTTATATTTTTTTGCTGATTTAAGAAGATTCTTTTTAGTTTTGTCCAGAATTTGCTCATATTCTTCGTTTACAGTAATACCATCTTTTGCTTCATTCAAATATACTTCCGCTTCACGTGTAAAGGCATTAAAGTTCCTGCTTGTATCATAAGCTTCTTTTAGAACTTTTTTTAAATTATCAAAATCCATAGCTTCTGATATATATTTAACATAACCCTCCCCAAGTCCGAGTTTATCAATAAACATAAGAGCTGTATCTCTTTCGTTATCAATAATAAGTTTATGAATCATTTGAGCAAGAATTGTTTGTGAATTCATCGGAGTTTCATCCCCTGACTCATCAGCAAGCTTGTAATTCTTAAACATATCTTTTACACTGGTTTCAACACCTTTGGAAACAGCTTCCATAAGAATGTCTTGAATATTCGCAAGTTGCGCATATTGAAGGCCTCTTATCAAAAGTGTTCTATAAGTTTCTTTATACTTATCATCAGGAGAATCTTTTGCTGCAGATACCATATATGCTTCCAAAAGTTCTTTAGGATTTCTTAAAATATGGTATTTTGAAAAACTTTCATAAAGTTCATCCTGTAACTCATCCGCCCCCGCCTGATTATATTTAACCAGAGCCTGTATGTATTTATTTGCAAGAGAAATTACATCATTACGATACTTTTCCTGAATAAGGCTTTTCGCAAATACTTTTATTGTTTCTGAAAGAGATTCTTTTTGAGCAGCTAAGGCCTTTTCCATAGATTCTTTAGGGGTGGTATTTTTTAGCCCTTCAATTGTAGAAACTATTATTTCAATATACGGCTTATACTCTTTAAATTGAGTACCCTTCGGAAGCTCTATTGCTTGTTCTGCTGCATCTAGAAGAGCCTTAGTAGCAGGATCATCCTCCTCCGCGGTAAGTATAAGAGTACCGAAAATTGTATTTATATTTTTGTATTGATAATCCGAAAGAACTTTATCATCATCAACCCTTTTCATATATCCTGCAAGTTTATCAGCAAGATCATAAGATTCTATCTGATCCTGCAGTCCCTTGATGGCTTCGTGCTTATAATCAAGAGAGTCCATAAAAGAATTATAAGAATAGCCTAATGCATTTTCATCCAGGTATTCAAGCTTAGGATATGCAGGATAAGCCCCGTATTTAGTAAGATTGCGTCCTTTATATTTATTAAACAATTTTGGAAGAGTCAGGTAAGATAAATCTGATGACATTTCTCTATAGATAGAGCTTATATTGTACTTATTCCTATACATACCTTCTCTCGAAAAACGTTTATATCTATATGCCTTTTCAAAGTCATCCTGCCCGTAGTTAGGAGCAAATGTATCATAATAAACAGTATTCATAAAAGCGGATTCTGCGCTGTCTTCATAACGATTTATCTTTTTCAAAATATCATAACCGGTATAATTTTTAATCCCCAAATCTTCCGGAGTTACTTTTGGAAGAATTTCTTTCTTAAACTCTTCCGTTGTCATATCCTGAATTTTTCTGTACTGCTCAACCAATTCATTATCATCAGCAGGAGAAAATTCCCTGTCCAGAAATTTAATTATATTGGAAACGCCTGCAAGTACTATATCATTTTTATTAAAATAGATAGTTTTTTCAAAGAAATCCTTGTACACATTGAAGATTTCTTCTTTCGCATCTTCATTTTTTATTACCTTATCCAGGGCTTTTCTTATAACTTCGGAAAGAAGTCTTACTGTTTCTTTTGCACTGCCGTTGAAATCGTTACTGTCAATTTCAAAACGCGAACCTATTGAGTCAAGTTCTTCATCTGTGAGTTTTAAGTTATATTTATCTATAATTTTATCAATTTGGTCGTATTCTTTATCGCCAAATTCATCACAAACATAATCCGCAATATTTATGTCTTTTGAAAAGGCATACTTAAAGGAATTAAGCGCTCTGTTTTTCTGAGCCGCACGGAATTTTGATAAATCATGTACATTTCTTACTTTAGCCAATTCCGGCTCTAAGCCTTGCAAAGGGTAATTCCATTTAAGAGCCGTTTTTTCCAAAACAACTTTTAAGTAGTCGTCATCAGCCAGTTTATCATAATCTTCTTTGGTTTGAATTTTCTTTTCAAACGGAGAAAACAATCTTTTATTAAGCGCATTATATGTTTTCTCCCACCCGTCAGCTGCCGTATCCGAATGTTTAATAAGACTTTTAATCTCTTCCGGAGAAACTTCTTTTTCTAAATTTTCAAGCTTACCCATCAGAGAAAGGGACGGAATAAACATTGCATCATGTATTTCCGCAGCAATAGTTTTTGCATTTGGAGAATAACCGTCCAGAATAATACCTGTCATTTGCGGACTGTTATATAAATCATTATCAATATGTTTTAATTTTTTATAAATTTTACTCTTGGTATTGTCCGGTTTTTCCCGGAGAACCATATCATTCAGTATTCTATCGGTCAAATTGCCATTCTGAAATTTAGAGTTGGTTATATACCCGAGAGCACCGCCCCGCCTGTCGCTGTAGTCCG
>CALVCR010000022.1 GCA_944326125.1 Candidatus Gastranaerophilales bacterium
TTTGAGAGACAAAAAGAGTAGCAAAAGACCAATTTGAGTAATTACAGTCAATTTAAAAAATACCGCTAATATTCAAACATACTGCCTAATTGAGGCTATTATTCTACAACTCAAATGTCTCATTAAACCTTATTGAGAGTAAGGTTTGATGAGAAGCTCCCAATGTACGAAAGTACATTTCAAAGGAGTTGCGCGAGTGAGCTGAGGCTGGAGTGCTTTTGTTGCAAGGGCTGCAAGCCCTGTAAACAAAACACGGAATTGCCGTTAAACGCGAACGAGCAAGACCGAATCTCCTAACCTCCACCATAAAAAGCCGAATGACATTTGTTATTCGGCTTTTTATTATCAAGGGTAAGTATTGATGAGACCTCCCGATGTGTGCCATGTTTTAAGGGTTCGGGTTTGTACAAGCTGGTAAGAAAAACGGAAGTTCCTTAGAATTTATCTTCCGGCAGTTACTTTCAAACCTTCACCTGCTGCTTTATCTCTATTCAGTTCTTTGTACAATTCAATTCCGCCCATCAAGGAGTATACGTTTTTAAACCCGTTCTGTAAAAGAATTCTGGAAGCGCAATAGCTTGTGTATCCTGTGTTACAAAACAGTATGACACGTTTGTTTTTCGGAACTTCATTTAATCTTTCTCTAATTTCGCTTATCGGAAGATTAACAGCTCCTTCAATTGTTTCCATTCTAAACGCTAATGGCATTCTTACGTCAATAAGGTATGAGTATTCCAAATCTTCGTAAAAAGCAGGCTTAACAAATCCGCGTAATATATTATCCGCATTCATTCCCAGAGTGTTAACCGGATCTTTAGCCGAAGAATAAGGCGGTGCATAGCATAATTCGCTATCCAGCAAATCTTGAACAGTTCCGCCGTTTCTCATTACAGAAGAAATGACATCAATTCTTTTCTCTACTCCTTCTTTTCCGACGGCTTGAGCTCCGAGAATTTTTCCCTCAGAAGTAAACAACAGTTTGTACAGTGTCTGAGTAGCCCCCGGATAATAGCCGGCATGGGATTTTCCGTAAATAATAGTTTTTAGATATGCAATTCTTTTACTCTGTAATTGTTTTTCGTTATTTCCGACACTTGCGGCAGTCATTCCGAATACTTTTAATACCGATGCTCCCTGAGTCTTTTTATATACAGAATCGATTCCGCTAATATTGTCAGCAATAATTCGTCCCTGTCTGTTCGCCGGGCCTGCAAGCGCTATTAAGACAGAATCTTCCGTCACAAAATCTTTTACTTCTACGCTGTCTCCCGCAGCATAAATATCTTTATCCGAAGTCTGCATATTTTCGTTAACAATTATCCCTCTGTTAGTCTCAAGACCGCAGGATTGAGCAAGAGCCAGTTCCGGTTTAACCCCGATTGCCATAATAACAATATCAAATTCAACTTCTTTATTAGAAGCTAAAACTATTTTATTTTCGTTGAATTTTTGAACACCGTCAGACAAGATTAATTCAACTCCGTTAGCTCTCATTTCGTTTTGAAGACGGGCAGTCATGTCTTTATCAAGCGGGGCAAGAATTTGGTCGGACATTTCTATAAGGCTGACTTTTAATCCAGCCTCGATAATATTTTCTGCCATCTCAAGCCCGATAAACCCGCCGCCAATTACGGCAGCTTTTTTAACATTATTGGTTTTGATAAAAGATTTTATCCTGTCTGCATCAAGAAGAGTTCTGACAGTGAAAACCTTTTCTCTGTTCATACCTTCAAACGGCGGCACTATAGGGTTTGCCCCGGGTGTTAAAACGAGTTTATCGTAGTTTATTTTTTCACCGTTGTTGAGGACTACAACTTTTTCTTTTCTGTCAATAGAAACAACTTCGCTATTCAAGCGTACATCAATATTAAACCAGGTTCTGAATTTTTCCGGCCCTGACACAAGCATTTCATCTCTGCTGCTTATTACGTCAGAAATATAATAAGGCAAACCGCAATTTGCAATAGATATTTCGTTTGTTTTTTCCAGAAGTATTATTTCCGCCTTTTCATCCAGTCTTCTTAATCTTGCTGCTGCGCTTGCTCCTGCGGCTCCGCCGCCTATTATAACAACTTTCATTATGAACCCCACTTTCGCTTGACAATATTAGATTATTATAATATTATGATATTGTAATATTGTCAAGAGGTTGAAGACATGAATGCAGAAAGTTATGCAGAGATATTTAAAGCACTTGCCCATCCTGTCAGGTTGAAAATAGCCTGCGGGCTTTTACATAAGGGGAAATGCAATGTGAATACCATGGTTGAAAAACTCGGAGTTTCTCAGTCATTGATATCCCAGCATTTGAATATTCTAAAAAATTGCGGACTTATCAAAGGGCACAGAGAGGGAAATATAATCTGGTACAAGCTTGAAAATGAGTTGGCAGTTAAGTTGTTGAATAATATTGAATTAAATATTTGTGATTGTAAGGAGAAATTATGTCAGTAATAAAATTAGCGGGTTTAGATGCGAAAGGAAATGAAAAAGAATTTTCATTGTCTGAGTTTAAAGGTAAAAGGGTTGTTTTATATTTTTATCCAAAGGATAATACTTCCGGCTGTACGCAGGAAGCTTGCGACTTTCGGGATAATATAAACAGGATAACTAATTATGCGGAAGTAATCGGAGTAAGCCCGGACAGCATAAAGAGTCATAAGTCTTTTAAAGATAAACAGGATTTGAATTTTATTCTTTTGTCTGATAGTGAACATAAGCTGGCAGAAGAGTTTGAAGTATGGAAAGAGAAATCTATGTATGGCCGAAAATATATGGGGATTGAACGTTCTACTTTTGTCATAGATAAAGACGGCAAGATTGAAAAAGAATGGCGTAAAGTTAAAGTCAAAGGGCATGTTGACGAAGTTATTGAATATTTAACAAAATAAATCCCATTATGTAACAAAAAAGACGATTTTTGAGTTTTATGTTATTATGTTTTCGGAGGGCGGTAACAGGAGCCGAAACATAAAAGACTTAGGAGACAGGTCGTCAAATGGGATTCAAAAATCTTTTCAGCACTGAAACGGTCAATACAGGGCGTCAGCCTGCAGTTGATTTGTGTAAAACCATCAGTATAATTTTGATGATTCTATGTCATGTTTTTTATGCTGTTAAGTATACAAATACACCGTCCATTAGTGCAACATATATTACGCATAATCTTGTGAGACTTTTAGGTGCTCAGTTTTTTATGTTCAGCATGGGGCTGGGGCTTGCCTATACCAGAAGCGATTCTCCTAAATGCTGCTTTAAACGCGGTATTATTCTGCTTTTTACTGGATATCTGCTTAATTTTTTAAGGGAGATTTTGCCATGGATGCTTTTTGGAAGTTATCCTATGTTTGGCGGTGTAATGACAAACGATAAATTTTTAATGCTTTTAAGCGGGGATATATTGCAATTTGCAGGTTTAGCATTTTTGTTTTTTGGTTTTGTTAAATTTTTCAAGTTCTCATATTTAACTATTTTTTTAATAACTATTGTTTTAACTGCAATAGGGGCCTTTTGTACTAATGAAATTTCGGTAAAACTATCCACTGATAACTTCTATTTTTCATTTATAGGATTATTTATTCCGATAAAGAATTTTACGGCAAGCAGTTATGTATGTTTTTCTTTTTGTAACTGGATAATTTATCCTGTTACGGGTTGGATTTTTGGTAAGGTTTTAAAACATTGTACGGATCCGGACAAATTTTACTGGTATTTGTTATTAATTTCTGTTCCTTTGTTATTATTAGCGTGGTCGGCTTTTGATGCTGCAGGTAAAAATATGTGGATGATATTAATGAATCCGCTTACTTATCACCAGCAGAATCCGGTAATTTTAGCGGTTTATATGAATATAATAGCGGTTGCGATAAGTTTGGCGCATATATTTTCGAATTATTTTGTTAAATTTAAATTTTGGGGAGTTATTAAACATTTAAGCAGTGAACTTCCGACACTTTACATTGTTTCCTGGGTAGTAATAGGGTGGATTGGAGCTCTGTTAAAAATGAATCATACATTTATAACGAAGGATATGGATAATATCTTCTGGTTATTTGTTGTAGTGCTTGTTATTTCGGAGATTTATGTAGGGTTTAAGAATCTGTTGAAAAAACGAAAGGATTCTTAAAATAATATCAATCTGATAGTCTTTGTGTTATACTAAAGACTACTGGGCGTTAGCGCAGTTGACTCTGCCGAGGGAAAGGTGACTAAATGTCACGTTTTCCGAGAGGTAGCTAAGGCGGAGCCTTACGCGCTACACAACTGCCCTACTATTTGAAAACTGAATACGACTATGGGGCGTTAGCGCAGTTGGTAGCGCACGACACTGGCAGTGTCGGGGTCAGGGGTTCGAATCCCCTACGCTCCAGTTACTTTTTCTTTATTTGATTAATATTGGGGATGAGAACCCCCAATATGCGAAGCATATTTATAGGGTTCGAGCGCGAGGGAGCGGAGGCTGGAGTTATTTTGCGTTGTGTTGCAAACACAAAAGCAAAATACGGAATTGCCGTTTAACGCGACCGAGCAAGACAATCCCCTACGCTCCAGTTACTTTTTTTTACTAAAAGAAAAAGTAACCAAAAAGAAAAGAAAAATGGCTTGTAGTAAAAACTACAAGTTTATTTATTTTAACAGGATGGATCCCCCCAATAAGACGGTGCCTTGTTTCGTTTATCTATTCTGTCATGCTGAAATAAGTTCAGCATGACAGAATAAATTATCAAGGCCACTAGTGGAAACAAATTCAGGGTAACAACAGGTTTTAATTAGCTTTGCCAAGTTTGGGATGGCAGTTGTTATTTATTACAAAAGGATAAGAATCTCAAAAGAAAACTTACAGCTTTAATAACAAATCCAGAGATAATTCCGGTGCCATTCCCAGAGCTTTCAGCACTTCTTTTTCCCGTTCTTTTGCTGTTATTCCGCGCATTTTAAGCTTTGAATTGATAACCTTCTTTTCTCCGTCCGTTCTATATTCAAAAAGTTCATTCAAATATTTGGTTAAATTTTCGGCTTGCGGGTTTTGTTCCAGAAACTCTTTTTTGGAAAGATGTTTTACCCGCTGTCTTTTATCTATAATAACTTTTCCTTCGGGTGTACTTTCCAGAATTAAGCCCATTTCAGGATCAAGATTCATTATGTAGCTATTTCCGTCTTTTGTAACTTTTATGGAATAATACATAAAATCAACATACCTTGGTGATTTTATTCTTGAAACAATAACATATGCTCCGTCAGATGTTGTAAGAGCGACTCTTCCTGAAAAAATTCTTCCGTTTGAAAGTTTTTCATGAATAAGATGCGAGCTGCGTTCTTCAATCGGGGTATCAAATAATTCATTTAGTTTTTCAGAAATTGCAGTGAGACTTATTTCTTCTAATGAAGATTTTTTTTGTATAGAAAGTACCGGTGTTGTCTTTTCAATTACAGGCGAAATTTGACTAATTTGTGGTTTTGCGTTTTCTTTAGGCGGGTGCTGCAATGTCGGTTTAATACTTTTTTTAACTTCTTTTTTGCTGTGTATTCTTTTAGTAACTTTGGTATTTGGAGTTAATTTAACAGACTCACTGGATTTAATATTTTCTTTTTTAACACTCTGTTTAGAGCTTTGACAAGTATCAGGTATTCTTTTATGGTAAGGTCTTGTATTTTTAGCTTTTTCAGCTCGTTGTTCAATAATAAATGCTTTAAAGTTTTTAAGACCATTGTTGATTGTGTCCAAAATTTTTGAGAGCTGCAATTGTTCTGCGTCATCATCGGAAATATAGTTCATTTTTCTTCCCCGGATAAACTCAATATTTAAAGCTTCGGGAGTTATTCTGGCTACTTTGCCGTCAGAGAAAAATAAAAATCCATCTTCTGCTTTACTGTTTGTATCGCAAATCATTAATTTAAAAATACGATTATCTGCGCTACTATTGGCAGGAGTATAGGAGTAAATTTTTGAATTATCCGGTGATTTAAAAAATAAGCTTTTGGAACGGGACTGTGATAAATTTCCGAAGTATTTTTGTTTCATTTCAAAAGCATCTTTCCAGCTGTTTTTATTAAATTCATTTATTATTTCCGCATAAGCTTCTATAAGCTGTTCCGCTTCATCCTTAAATCCTTTGCTATTATTAATAGAGTTAATTTGTTCTAAAATATTATGCATTTCATCTGTGGATTTAATCCCGTCTATTTTTCGTCCGACTTCTTTAAAATTTTCTGCATAAAGATTTAAATAATTCATTTCTTCTGCAAAGGTATCGAGATTCCATTTATGAAGACTTTCCGTATCAACAGGTTCATAATTATTTTTCTCTTTCATGACAAAGGCATTACCGTCTTTGTCAATTTTATATCTCAGAATATTTTTATTATCGGAATCAAGGAGTCCGAAAGTTAAGAGCTCACTGCTGTCTTCTCTGGTATTTAGTCTTGTAATCTGAAGTCTTTTTCCTTTTTCTTCAAGGATAGAATCAAATAAAAATCCTTTTATTTTTTCTCCCCCAACCAACCCCGGATAAAGAGCTTTGAATTTTTTCTGTAAAATTCCGTTTAAAGAATCAAAAAAAGTTAGAACTTTCTTCAAATTTTCTGAAATTCCGGATATTTTTTCAAGTTCTGCCGGTTGGAGCTGCATTTTTTTTATTGTATGGAATTTACTTGTTGTTCCAAAAATTGGATGATATGCAGAATAGTTATTTGTTTGGTGGATATTTGATATAAACATACTGTAATAAGGTTAAAGCAAGTTTTTTTTTGCTAGTTTAAAAACATTATTTGTAATTCATATCGAAAAACTGTATAATAAAAACATATTTAGAATAGTTACAGGAGTGATAATATGATTAAAAAGGTTCTTTCATTGGCGTTATTTACCTCTTTATGTCTTTCGGCTATTGCAATAGAAAAAGTTGCTGTTGTTGATATTCAAAAAGTTGTAAATAAATCCGCGCAGGTTCAGGCATTGAAGAAAGAACAAACTGCAAAACGTAAAGAGCTTGTTCAGTTTGTAAATAAAGCAAAAGAAGATATTAAAAAACAAACAGATCCGGCTAAGAAACAGGAACTTGTTAAGAAGTATGATAAAGAACTTGCTGCCAAGAGACAGGCTAATGCAAAACAATATCAGCAGAAACTTGCTGCCATAGATAAAAATATCACCGCCGCAATTATAGCTCAGGCAAAAGCAATGGGGTATGATATGGTTATTGCCAAAGGTGTTGTTCTCTATGGCGGTGATGATATAACAGATGAGATCTCTAAATTAATCAAATGAAGATACTCGATTGTACTTTAAGGGACGGCGGTTATATTATAGATTGGAATTTCGGAGAGACAAGACTTTTCGAAATTATTAACAATCTTGTTCTTGCCCGGGTTGATTATATAGAGTGCGGATTTTTGAAAGAAGAAAAAACTGTTAACGGAAAAACATTTTTTAATTCTGTCGGCGAACTTGAAAAATTACATTTGCCTGATTGGAACTACACTCTAATGGTTAATTTTGGCGAATACGGAATAGAAAATTTTAAAGCTTGCCAAAATAAAAAAATCAAAATCAGGGTTGCTTTTAAAAAGAAACAGCAGCAAGAAGCTATACAATACATTTCTGCATTGAAAACACTCGGCTATGATGTTATAGCAAATCCGATGCACACAAATTTGTATTCCGAAGATGAATTATTATACCTCATTGATGAAATTAACGGAATAAAACCATATGTTCTTACAATAGTTGACACGTTAGGTAACATGTATGAAAAAGATGTGGTGAATCTTTTTAGGCTGATAGATAAGAACTTAGATACTGACATTTCTCTGGGTTTTCATTCGCACAATAGCATGCAGCTTTCTTTTTCTAATACAAAATCTCTTTTAAAACTCGGTATTCAAAGAGAAATAATTATAGACAGCTGTGTATACGGAATGGGACGCGGTGCCGGAAACCTTTGTACTGAGCTGATTACAAAATATTTAAATGATAATTACGCAAAGGATTATAAAATTCCTCCGCTTTTAAAAATAATAGATGATTTAAAAACAATTTATGAAGAAACTCCGTGGGGATACTCTACTCCGTATTATATTGCGGCGATTCATTCCTGCCATCCTAATTATGCCGGCTACCTTGTGAAACAAGGATTTACGGATGAAGATATTGATAAAATCATTACAAAAATTCCGGAAGACAGGAGGATTTCCTATGATCCGGAATTTATAAAAAATCTTGTATCAAATACTGAGACTATTTAGCATCAAGAGCCCCGGGTTATTCACTATGCGGACTAGCCGGTATAAAAGCCTACTAGTTTATATTTACCCCTTGCTTTTGTCGGCAAGTTCGCTGTCCATTCTTAAGAACACCGGTTTGATATTTTCTTTGTCAATTAGGTGACCCGGTTTTAGGTTGTCACAGTTTACGTTATCAAGTTTTGTATTCAAGTCGTAAGATAGCTGCTCAGCCATAGCTTGCGCAATATTCGGACAATAAGGATAAATAAGAGAAGAAATTACACACATAACTTCCAGAACGGAAGCGAGTACTTCTCCGCATTTATCCATTTGGCCTTCTTTAGCAAGAGTCCATGGAGCGTTGTCTGTAACATATTTGTTTGTAATATCAACAAGTTCAATAATTCTCTGAGAAGCTTCCTGAACTTCAAAATAATCAAAGTGGTGTTTTACTGCTTTAACAGTTTCGAGAGCTTTGCCGAAAAGTTCTGATTGTACTTTGAATTCAGGTTTAATATCTCCGTCAAAGTATTTTACAAGCATTGAAAGTGTTCTGTTAAGAAGATTTCCCATAGAGTTAGCGATGTGTGCGTTAACTTTTTCTTTAAAATCTTCATCGGAATAGTTTCCGTCCTTACCGCAAGGAGCAGCTGACGCCATATAGTATCTTAAGGCATCCGGATGTTCAAGATTGAATGCTTTTAAAATTGATTCCGGAGAAATTACATTACCCAGTGATTTTGACATCTTTGTCTGGTCAATCGTAATCCAGCCGTGCGCAAGAATATGTTCAGGGAGCGGCAGTTCAAGCGCCATAAGTATTGCAATCCAGTAAATACTGTGGAATTTAAGGATATCTTTACCGATAACCTGTACCGTTGCCGGCCAGTATTTATTGAATTTTTCACCGCTTTCTCCGTCCGGATTGTAGCCGAGAGCCGTAATATAGTTTGATAAAGCGTCTATCCAAACATAGATTACCTGCTCATCGTCGCCGAGAACCGGAATTCCCCATGATACATTGGATTTTGCACGGGAAACAGATATGTCTTCAATGTTTTCTAACTGGTTTAAAACCTCGTTAGCTCTGAATGCCGGAACAATAAAATCCGGGTGGGTTTTTATATGTTTAATAATTGCATCTTTGTATTTGGTAAGCTTAAAGAAATAGTTTTCTTCGCTTACAACTTCCGGTTTTTTAAGGTGATCAGGGCAAAGTCCGTCTTCGGTTAAATCTTTTTCGCTCAAAAATGCTTCGCAGCCTGAACAATAAAGCCCTGTGTAAGAATTTTTATAAATGTCCCCTTTATCTACAAGTTTTTTGAAAATCTTTTGTACAGTTTCTTCGTGCTCTTTGTCTGTTGTTCTGATAAATTGTGAATAATTAACATCAAGAGCCCTCCAGCAATCCTGAAACTTTTTGGCATTCATGTCGCAAAGTTCTTTCGGAGTCATTCCCTGAGCTGCTGATGTCTTTTGAATCTTAATTCCGTGTTCATCAGTACCGGTTAAGAAGTAGGCATCTTCACATCTCTGGGTGAAATGTCTGAAAATAACATCAGTAAGAATCTTTTCGTAAGCGTGTCCGATATGCGGTGCACCGTTAACATAATCAATTGCTGTTGTTGTATAAAATCTTTCCATATCTTTTCCCTCTTATTATATGGAAGATTATAACATAAAAGGTTTTATGCAATCCAAGATTAGTTAACTTACGCTCGCAAGCAGAAGGTTAATTTCGGAAATCAAATCTTCGTTTTGAGTCTTAACTGCATTAATCATAGCTTTTTTAAGCAAAGATTTTGCTTTGTTCGGACTGTTAAAAGATATCATTAGTTCTGCGGCAGATTTGTAATTCTGCGCAATTTCTTCAACTGCGTTTGTTTTTTCGTAATTTTTGACAGCTTCAGCGTAATATTTCAAAGCCTTATCATTTTTTCTGAACTGAACGCAGGCATCTGCAGTATTTGAAAGAACATAGCCTTTCATATTATCATCTGCGGTTTGTTCAACTAATTTTTTAGCGACATCATAGTATTCAAATGCGCCTTCGTCATATTTATCGGCAAAAATATTACCCACTCTTGTCAATGAATCTGACTGTCCGATTAAGTCATCAGATTTGCCGGCATAAGAAATGGATGTCATATAATGATTCAAAGCAGGTTCTATCTGATTTACATCATCATAAATCTGCGCCATAGAAAAATGTGCTCTTGATTTAACGTTTGTATCTGTTGTGTACTGTAAAGACTTGTTATAGCTGTTTAAAGCCTGTACTACAAAATCATTGTCGTCATAAATTTTTCCGACTTCAAGACAGATTCTTGACTGTGTTTCCGTATCTTTAATTTCGCCCGCACGGTTAAATGCTTCTTTGAATATTGCCATTGCTTTTTGCGGATTGTTTGAAAAAGCATGTTTTTTTGCTTCCATAAATAAAGACTTAAGTCTTGTATCCTGCGGAACAATTGTAATATTTGGTTTAGAAGCAATTTTTTGCTGTGCTTGCGTAAACTCTTCTTCTACAGTGAGCTCCGGAGTGTATTCTTCAAGTTCAATTATTCCTTCCTGCGCTGCTTCTTCTACGGCAACGGCTTCTTCCGGCTGAACTTGAGCTTCTTCCTGCGGCTGCTGTGCTTCCGGTTTCTGTTTTGGAGCGCTGTCCGGGAATTTTACCAGGAAGTTCGGATTAATTTCATTGTCGTCATAGCTGTAGTTAATTCTCTGCAAAAACAGAGCATCCAGCCAGTTTTGAACAACTTTGGAATCTTTATTTAAAGTTTCGGAAATATATCTGTCTAACAAAGAAGCTGCAATTTTGAGATTGCTTTGAATCAAGTTAACCTGAGGTTTTGGACTTCTTACCTGCTCTTCAACCGTTATAAGATACTGGTTAACCTGTTCTTCAATATCTTCCGGTGTTGCTATAGCTTTTATTGTATTTCTGAAATCTTTAAGAATCTGGGCAATATTTATTTTATTGCTTCTCTGACGAGGACGTTCCTGTACCGGTTGCGGCTGCGGTTGTTCTTCTTGAATCTGATGATATCCGGCCTGAGCTGCTTGATATTGCTGTGGATTAATCTGATGATTACTCACCGGTATGTTGTTATATCTTATAGGAGGCGGTG
>CALVCR010000023.1 GCA_944326125.1 Candidatus Gastranaerophilales bacterium
AGGAACATAAACCCTTTTTTTCATATACTCAGGTCTTCTGTTCTTTAATCTCGCTTTAGCTTTTTTCTCAAATTCTTTATCTACATTTTTCCTTGTTCTTTTCTTATTTTCCATATCACTCACCTAACTCTAACTCTGTAAAACTGTCTTTTCCCTTAGATTAGACTCAATATGATTAAGCATGTCTATAAGATTATCTACCTCTTCTTCCGCCATATCCTTTACCATAGAATCCCACACATTAAGGATTTGCGGGAGAATTTGTCCGCAGGCTTCCCGCCCCTTGTCCGTAATATAAAGTTTCTTAACCTGTCTTCCGTCAGCCGCAAGCTCGGATGTAACATATCCGCCGCTTTCTAATATTGAAACAATCCTTGTCATATTAGGTCTGTCTTTATATGTTATATCCGCAAGCTGTCTTAAGTACATGCCATTATTTTCATTCAATGTCATCAAAACAGTAAACTGTTCCGGCGTAATTTCGAAACCCGCTTTTATAAAAGTCTGCACGGCAAAAAGTCTTGCAAGAGTTCCGACTCTTGAAAGTCTCATTCCGATTTTTTGTTTTAATAAAATCTCTTGTCTCATAAATTACCTTTGTGTTATTATAATAACACAAGAAGGATAAGTGTAAATATGACATTTAAAAAATTTGTAATAATATTAACATTAATTTTAACTGTAACACCCGCTATGGCTAAAGAACAGATAGATAGATTTTCCTATATGAATATGGATTGGTGGAAGAAATATAATGACGAAATATTAATAAGTCACTTAAATACACTTTATTCCAACAACCATAATCTTAAAATTGCAGCCCTAAAAACTAAGCAGGCAGAAGAAAATGTAAGATTAGCCGGCGCAAACCAGCTCCCGCAGGTAGGTTTCAGCGGAGAATTTACCCGTGAAATGCGAGGCGGGCAGACTCAATTTGGAGATCTTGTCATACCGACATATTCTCAAAATCATTTTATGTTACCGCTGAATGCATCATACGAAATTGATATCTGGGGAGAAAATTATTTAAACAGAAAAAGCGCTAAAAAACAAAAGGATATAGCTATTCAGGAAGAACGCGCTACATATATTTATCTTACATCAGGTTTTGCTTCAAACTACTTTAACCTGATTAAAGCGGATGAATTGGAAAAAATTACAAGAGATATTATAAAACTCCAGACCGAAATCGTAGAAATGACCCAGAAAAAATACGATGTAGGTCTGGCTTCCATAAATGAACTTCTAAACGAAAAACAAATACTTGTACAAAACGAAGAAGAATTAAACAGACTTATTGAAAAGAGGAAAGTAATAAATAACCAGCTTATAAGCCTCTTGGGGTTAAACAGTGATAAGGAAATCGAACATATTTCTATAGACCAGCTAACTTATCCTCAAGCACCGGAAGAACTTTCAGCAACAATTATTCAATACAGGCCTGATTTAATTCAAAGCGAAGAGTATGCACAAAAAGCCGGAATTGATGTAAGAGTTGCAAGAAGAGAATTCTTGCCAAAATTTATTCTTTTCGGAAATATCGGTTTCAACGCTTACAGATGGAACAGTATTTTTAATAATCAAACCTTTTTATCAAACATAGGTATTGCACCTTACTGGGATATCTTTTCAGGCGGAGCAAAACTTGCCAGATACAGAATTAACAAGTATGAATATAAAAAGGCTGCCGAAGGCTACCAGCAGACTATGCTAAACTCCATTCAGGAAGTTAATAACGCTCTTGCAAGTGCTAAGGCTACAAAGGCAAACCTTTTGAAATCTGAAGAAGATTTTGATATCGAAACTCAGAAACATACACTTGCCACAAGACAATTTGATATCGGTGACGCTTCCAGATTGGATGAAATGAAATCAAATCTTAATCTTTTAGTTGCTAAACAAAGACACACATCATCAAAGATTGATGATGCGATATCTTCATTATCTCTTTATAATGCTGTTGGCGGTGTGGATTACACAAATATTGAAAACACAAGCAAAGCAGAAGAACTATAAAACAAAAGATTTTAATTTTGGAACCAGACAGCTTTCATCAAGAATACATTCTCTTTGAATATATCTGGAAACCTTTCCGCCATCTCTAAACATTAAAACGTAAGGCAAATTCGGATAAATATGATACCTTGCGTTAAAAGCTTTTGTATCAGAAGAAGCGATATTTAAGGTGACAAAATTATAAGTTTCTCCGAATTCAGCTTGTAATGCATTAAAAGCCTGAACATAAGACTGTGCATTTTCGGCCCAATCAGCATAAACAAGAATAAGCATTGGTTTTACAGATGACTGAGCATAAGCTTCTTCAAAAGTCATAGCATTAGCTTTTGTTGTAATTAATAATAAAGAAACAGCCAACAACGTTAAAATTTTTTTCATAATAAACACCCTTTTTAGAATAAATGAGCCGAACTCCATGAGCCCGGCTCATTATCATAATAATACTACTGTTCTAAGCTTTTAGTAATCAAATCCATTTCTTCTACTGACGCATATACAGCATGGCATCCGCAGTCAACATAAAGGATTTGGCCTGTTGTACCACTTGAAAGGTCAGAAGCCAAGTATAAGCCTGCTCTGCCAACATCTTCAAGAGCAACGTTTCTTTGAAGCGGAGCCTTGACAGCGCCAGCCTTAAGCATTTTACCAAAACCTGAAATACCGCTTGCTGCAAGAGTTTTAACAGCACCTGCAGAAATACAGTTAACTCTGACATTCTTTTTACCTAAATCAGCTGCCAGATATCTCATTGAGGATTCTAATGCAGCTTTAGCGACACCCATTACATTGTAGTTAGCAACAACATATTCAGAACCGAGATAAGTAAGAGCAAATACGGAAGCGCCTTCATTCAAGATAGGTTCAGCATGTTTGCAAATTGATACTAAAGAATAAGCGCTTACACCGAGAGCTAAATCCCAACCAGCGCGGGAAGTATCAATAAATCTGCCCTGTAAATCTTCTCTTGCGGCAAAAGCAACAGCATGAACAACAAAGTCTAATTTACCGTAAACTTTTTCGCATTCTTTGAATACAGCTTCAACTTCTTCTTCTTTAGTAACATCGCAGGTCATAATAACCTTTGCGTTCATACTTTCAGCAAGAGGTCTTACACGTTTTTCCATAGTTTCACCTGCATAAGTGAACGCTATATCTGCACCTTCTTCAAAAAGCTGTTTTGCTATTGCATAAGCTATACCGTGTGTATTAGATACACCGAAAATAATACCT
>CALVCR010000024.1 GCA_944326125.1 Candidatus Gastranaerophilales bacterium
GGGGTGTTGTTGCACTGGCACTCTCCGTTCTCGGTGCAATCGCCCAGAAATACGGAATTATGATTTCACTCCTTATCTTAACTCTTATTCCTGCCGGAGCTTCATATTTTGTTAAATTTTTACACTCATATAACGATTAATTTTATGGTATAATTTTCTCAAATGATTACGGGAGAGAATTATGACAACTCAAATTATTGAAGCTAAAAACAAAAGATTAACACCGGAAATGGAAGCCGTTGCTTTAAAAGAAGGTGTAGCTAAAGAAGGAATCCTTGATAAAGTCGCCTCCGGCAGAGTTGTTATTCTCAAAAACAACAGGAGAGCCGATGTCATTCCGACTGCAGTTGGCGAAGGCATGACAGTTAAAATTAATGCTAACATCGGAACCTCTATGGAACGTTCAGGCTTAGCGGAAGAACTTGATAAAGTTAAAGTTATAGAATCCGCAGGAGCAGATGTTTTAATGGATTTATCAACAGGAAATAACATTGACGAGACAAGAAAAGCAATTATAGCTTCAACCAAGCTGCCTATCGGAACGGTTCCTATGTATCAGGCAGGTAAAGAAGCTCTTGATATTTATAATGATATTTCAAAACTCTCTAAAGATAAGTTATTTTCTGACATTGAAAAACAATGCAAAGACGGAATCGATTTTATTACCGTTCATTGCGGAGTGACAAAGTTTGTTGTTGACCAGCTTGAAAAACAGGGCAGAGTAACAGATATAGTTTCAAGGGGCGGTTCAATGCTTGCCTGCTGGATCAAAGCAACAGGAAGAGAAAATCCGCTTTACGAATATTATGATGAATTATTAGACCTGGTAAGAGAATATGACTGCACACTTTCTCTCGGTGACGGATTAAGACCCGGTTGTACTGCAGATGCCGGAGACAGAGCTCAGGTGGCAGAGACTATGGTACTGGGAGAACTCGTTAAACGTGCAAGAGAAGCCGGAGTTCAGACTATGGTAGAGGGTCCGGGGCATGTGCCTTTAAATAAAATTCCTGCAATGATTGAAACCATAAAAGTTCTTACAGATTATGCGCCTTTATATGTTTTGGGGCCTCTGGTTACAGATATTGCACCGGGGTATGACCATATTACTGCCGCAATCGGAGGAACTCTTGCCGCATATCATGGGGCAGATTTCTTGTGCTACGTAACCCCTGCAGAACACATCGGACTCCCGGATGTAAAACAGGTTAGGGAAGGTATTATATCAAGCAAAATCGCCGCTCATGCAGCAGATTTAGCAAGGGGAAACAAAAAAGCATATGAAATGGATTACAATATGTCTGTTGCAAGAAAAAATCTTGATTGGGAAGGACAAAAAAAGTATGCTATAGATAAATGTGTATTTCACAATGTAGCAGACGGAAAACCTTGCACAATGTGCGGCAAATATTGCAGTATGAAAATATTTAATGAATACTTTAGTAAAGATACAGCCAGTATGATTTAATACGGCGGAGGAATTTTGAATAACCCGATAAAAAAAATATATAACGAAATAAAAGAAATGAAGCTTCTTGATAAATATATTCTCAAGTCTGTAATTGAGATGTTTATTATGGGGGTTCTTGTTTTTACTTCTATTATTTTTGCATCGGACACCTTTATCACGTTGATTAAACAAATTTCAATGTACGGTATTCCGTTTAAAATCGCATTTATAATTATTATTCTTCACCTTCCGGCAGTCTTTGTAATGACAATACCGATGGGAGTATTGCTTGCAACAGTTATGACCCTTAACGGGCTTAGTTTGAGTTCAGAAATAACAGTTATGCGGGCCTGCGGCATAGGCTTAAACCGTATTGCAAAACCTATATTTATATTTGCGGTAGTTATGGCTCTCGTAAGTTTTGTTGTTAATGAAACAGTGGTTCCTGTTATGACAAAACAGTCTACGAACTTAGCTTTGTATGCTTTTGGGCAGAAAAATATTCCTGAAGGAAAACAAAATTTTACATTCAAAGAACTGAAAGAGGGCGGAACATTAAAAAGGCTCTTCTATGTGGGAGATTGTACTGATAAAACTTTACATGACATAACGGTTCTTGATGCCTCAAAAGATGATACAATTCAAATCTTACAGGCAAGAGAAGGAAAAACATCTCCGCTTGGATGGAATTTCCAAAAGGGAGCAATCTATACTATTACTGACAGCGGGAAAACCCTTGATACAACACTCTTTAATGATACAACTATAATGTTCGGGATGGACTTATCAAGAGAAATGGATAAGAACTTAGCCAATGAGCATAACTTTGTTCAACTTCTTAAATTTTTGGCAAAATCTGACAGAGCCGATAAACATGAACTTGAAATAAACCTCTTTGATAAAATTGCACTTCCTATTACAACAATAGTACTGGTACTAATCGGAGTACCTCTTGCGATTACCCCGCCAAGAGTAAGATATAACAGAGGATTTCTGTTTAGCATATTAATTATTTTTGCATATTATTTAATAAGAGCTTTATCCATATCTTTTGGAGAAGCCGGCTCGTTAATACCAATACTGGCTGCATTTATGCCGAATATCATACTTACAATTATAGGTATTGGACTTTATTACAGAAAAGTTTATACAATTTGTTAAGAAAATATGCTATATTATAAATATGCAGAAGAGAACCTATCTTAATGGAAGTGTAAAAAACGGAAATATAATGAGGTGGTCCATCAATCCGCTTATTGTTTATATTGCTCCAATGAAGTTTTATTCCAAACCGGGCGAAGATGCTAAATTCAGAAAAATGGTTCTTGATGCTTTTTCAATGTGGTCGGCAGCAAGCGGAGGAAAATTAAATTTCAGAGTCACCAGCGCACTTCTGGAATCTAATATAAATGTAGATTGGAAAAGGGTAGACAGGCAGGCATTAGGGCACTGTTATTTCAATTGGGATAGCGCCGGAAGATTATATGGAGCCGAAGTTTCAATAGGCTTAACAGATGGAAGAATCCACCAGCAATATGATAGTGATATAGAAGTTTATCATACAATTTTACATGAGGTCGGTCATGCTCTAGGCCTGGGCCATAGCCCTTATAAAGAAGATATTATGTATACTCCTCACCAGTACGGAGTTGCAACACTATCACCTAATGATAAGCACTCTATTCAATGGCTTTACAGACTGCCTGCAGGTATGCCGGTAAAAAACATTGCTTCCAAATATTCAATATCAACTTCAACAGACATAGATGCAGTTATAAGACATATTGATTCTAAAAACAACCCTAAAGAGGAAGAAGGAGAACGTATGCAGATAAAAACCAACAGAGATTTATTAGAAGAAG